>NZ_DBPF01000011.1:16834-35262 GCF_002299355.1 Catenibacterium sp. UBA627 | reverse complement strand
TGTTGGATTTTCCAATGTTGGCTTTGTCGGCACTGGAAATTCATGTATCACATAATCAGCCGCCCCTAGCTGTCCTTTTTCGTTCCGCACTCTGGTACGGGTCACATAGCCCGCCCGTTCCAGTTCCCGCACGGCTTCCCGGATAGCGTCTATCCCCTCCCGGTTGATTTGGGAAAGCCCTTTTAAGGTGTAGTCCCATTCTTCGGGCAGGGATAGCATTTGAGAGAGAAGCCCTTTTGCCTTTAGGGACAAGTCGGGGTTGCGTAGGTGGTGGTTTGACATAACCGTGTAATTCTGGTTTTTCTCCACCCGGAATACTGCCACGGTATCAGCCCCCTTTCGTTTGAAATTGGGTAAAAAAATAGACGCTCATGTTTGAACGTCTATCTGAAAAATGATATTGAGGTCTTATGTATTTTGGGATATAGTTTGGATAAATCTGAATGTACTCCATTGCATTTTTATTGCATTATTTTTCTTTTTTATAGTGGTTTATAGGGTCTAATCTTTTTTGAAAATGCCTTAAAATCAACGATTTTTGCTTATAACCTGTACTGTCGGTCTGGAGTTCGAATAACTATTAGAAGAAGCGAAAATATCGCTTCTTTTTTTAACGCTCTTTTTAAGTAAATTGTTGCTTTAGGTTATCTTATTCAGCAAAAATTCCATAACGATATGTTATGTGATATTTATCTGAGTTTAAGTAAAGATATTTGTCATGTTTAACACAATCTATGTGCTTCAGATACAAAACATATATAAATATCATGAAAAGTTTGTTCATTAAATATGTGGCTTATGCCATACATTATAAAAGTATCAATTTTTTTACAGGTTGATACCTTTAGTAGTATGTAGAAAATATTTGTTTATAACTGTAAACGTTTCATTGATATTAAGTCCTAAGGACTTATGTTATCATGTAGTCATGAGAATAAAATAACAAGGAAGGATGCAAATTTTATGAAATATTCAAAATTATTTAGTCCAATAAAAATTGGAAGTATAACTATTAAAAATTGATTTGCGATGGCTCCAATGGGACCTTTAGGTCTTGCAGATGCCAATGGCTGCTGGAACCAGTGTGGCATTGATTATTATGTAGAAAGAGCAAAGGGTGGAACTGGACTTATTATTACAGGTGTCACATTTTTTGATCAGGTTGTGGAAAAACAGGACCCTTCAACTATTCCTAATCCACTTTACAAGCCTGTTAATTTTGTGAAAACAAGTAGAGAAATGACAGAGCGAATTCGTGCATATGGAAGTAAAATCTTTTTACAGTTATCAGGAGACTTTGGTCGTGTGACTATTCCTACGAATGTAGGTGATATTCCACCCATTGCATCGTCTGCAATTCCACATCGCTGGTTAGATAAGACTTGTCGTGCTATTACTGTAGATGAAATTCATGTTATTGTAAAACAGTTTGGTGAAGCTGCTTTCCATGCAAAAAGAGCAGGTTTTGATGGTGTGCAGATTCATGCTGTACATGAAGGTTATTTAATTAACTAATTTGCGATTTCAATGTTTAACCAAAGAACTAATGAATATGGAGGTTCTCTTGAAAACAGACTTCGTTTTGCAAAGGAAATAGTAGAAGAAATTAAAAAAATATGTGGTGATGATTTCCCTGTTACACTTCGTTTCAGTGTAAAAAGTATGATAAAAGATTGGCGTGTTGGGGCATTACCAGGAGAAGATTTTGAAGAAAAGGGCAGAGACACAGAAGAAGGCTTAGAAGCTGCTAAATTACTTGAAAGCTATGGCTATGATGCGTTGGATACTGATGTTGGAACATATGATGCCTGGTGGTGGAATCATCCTCCTATGTATCAAAAGAAAGGACTTTACAGAGAATACTGCAAAATGGTAAAAGAAGTAGTAGATATCCCAGTATTCTGTGCAGGCCGTATGGATAATCCAGACATGGCATTAGAAGCTATTGAAAATGGTGAATGTGATGTTATTGATCTAGGTAGACCTTTACTTGCGGATCCAGATTATTGTAATAAATTAAGATGTGGTAAGATCACACAGATACGTCCATGTATTTCTTGCTATGAAGGATGTATGGGAAGAGTTGCTTCATATTCTCTTCTTAATTGTGCTGTAAATCCACAGGCAGCGAGAGAGCGTGTTAATGCATATGAGCCTATTTTAAAGAAAAGAAAAAGTTGATTGTAGGTGGTGGTGTTGCAGGCTGTGAAGCGGCACGTGTATTAGCTATCAGAGGACATCAACCAGTAGTTTATGAAAAAGGAAGCAGACTTGGCGGTAATTTAATTCCAGGTGGAGCTCCTGATTTTAAAGAAGATGATATTGCATTAGCAGATTGGTATACAAATGAATTAAATCGTTTAGGCGTACATGTTCATTTGAATACGGAACTTAATGAAGAAGAGATTAAAGCTATGTATTATGATACTGTGATTCTTGCGACAGGATCTAAACCAAAAGTATTCTCTTTGAGGGATGATTCACATATTTATACAGCAGAACAAGTTTTATTGAAACAGAAGGATGCTGGCAAGAAAACTGTCATTGTAGGTGGCGGACTTGTAGGTTGTGAAACTGCTTTGTGGTTTGCGCAGAATGGAATTCATGTTACAATTGTTGAAGCATTAGATAAGGTAATGGCTGTAAATGGTCCACTTTGTGCTGCGAATAAAGAAATGTTGGAAGCATTGCTACCATTTAATGGAGTAGAAATTATCACAGGTGCAAAGGTTACAGAATTTGCGAATGGAGAAGTGAAAGTAGATACTAAAGAAGGTAGCAAGACTATTATGAGTGATAGTGTTATCCTTTCAGTTGGATATAAAGAAGAGAATACACTTTATAATAATCTTCAGTTTGATATTCCTGATCTTTATTTGCTTGGAGATGCAAAAAAAGTATCCAACATCATGTATGCAATCTGGGATGCATTCGAAGTAGCTAACCATATTTAATAATGATATGAAGGTGACTGGTGATTTGAATTGGGTGATATAAAGAATTTTATATATTTTCAGAAAGTATATGAAATGCATAGTATGCATAGAGCAGCTGAACATTTATTTATTTCTGCACAAGGTCTTGGTAAAATCATTAAGAATCTTGAACACGAGTATAACACCACTTTTTTCGTTCGCTCTCAAAATGGTGTTATTCCTACAGATAGTGCAAAATTATTTTATGACTGGAGCAAAGAATTTGTCTTGCAGGATGCTCATATTAAAACTGAAATAAATAATCTTAATAACGGAATAAATCGCTTACGCATTGGTTGTGCAAGTGGTATCTTAAAGGCTATTCAACTTAAGATAATATTAGATTTTGCAAATTCAAATAAAACTCTTCATGTAGAATGAAGTGAGTAGAGTAATGAAGAAGTCATAAATAAGCTTCTTAATTATGATATTGAGTATGGTATTGTTGTTGGACTACATGATTATCCTAATTTAGAACAAGTAAAATTATGTCAATGTAATCTTGTTTTATATGTATATGAAGGACATCCTTATTATGAGAAGGAAAAAATCCCTCTAGATATGCTGAGGGATGAAGATATTATAATAATGAATGAGAGTTTTCATATATATAATGATTTCATTAAAGCCTGTAAAATAAAGGGGTTTACTCCAAACATAAAAGCAAAAACCATGGATGGCGGAACCTTGATGCATTTATGTAGACAACAAATAGGAATTGCGATTTCACCAAAATTTGAAGATGAAGCACCAGCAGGATTAAAGGCTATTGCATTTGAAGAGCCCTATCATTGGGATATTTATGGTACTTTTAGAAAAAAATCTAAAGACGATTCAATAAAAAAACTTCAAGTCGCATTATTGCTGCAAATCTAATTAAAGGTTTGTTTGAAACTATATAAAAAATCGTGTGAACAAAATTGATTTACACGATTTTTTATTGCGACGAATACTGTATTAATGGAGATATGATGCTATTCTTGGACTTATTTCTTAATTTAGGAAATACATTGAGAGAATGAGTAGAATATATACAATAGTAATTAAAATGGACCCTGTAAAATGGACACGATAAAAAAGAGACCTTNNCTTGACACGGGGTCCACATTAAATTGTTAAGAAAAGGAGGAGTTTCTGATGAAAAAAGCAGCTGTTTTAGTGGCTCCTGGATTTGAAGAAGGAGAAACACTAACAATCGTTGATATTATTCGTAGAGCAGATCTACAATGTGATATGTTTGGATTTGATAAGGTGGTAGAAGGAGGACATGAAATCAGTGTTCAATGTGATAAGATTTTGAATCGTGAAGTGACTGATTATGATATGGTTATTCTGCCAGGAGGATATGATGGAGCAGTAAATCTGAAAGAGAGTAATGAGGTCATAGCAATTCTTCATGAAATGAATAAGAAAGGAAAGTATATCTGTGCTATGTGTGCTGCCCCAATTGTATTAGAAAAAGCAGATCTTCTAATGAATAAAAACTATACTGCATATAAAGGATATGATCAGAAAATAAAGCAGGGACATTATCTGGAGGATAAAGTTGTCATAGATGGAAACATTGTTACTAGTAGAGGACCTGCAACAGCATATGCTTTTGCATATAAGCTTGTTGATTTATTAGGTGGAGACTCATTAGCTGTAAAAAACAGAATGGTATATTTCAATGCATTTGATGTGAAGGAGGATGAATAATATGGCTAAAGCTGCAGTATTAATGGCGGAAGGTTATGAAGAAGGGGAAACATTAACAATTGTAGATTTATTAAGAAGAGCAGGAATAGAATGTTATACATTTAGTTTTAAAGAAGAGTATGTAAAAGGCATGCATAATATGTATGTTAAAGCAGACTATGTATTCAATGAAGCAGTAAAAGAACATGATATGCTTATTTTACCTGGCGGCAGACCAGGAGGGGCTAATTTGAAGGCTAACCCAGAAGTGATTTCAATGGTTCAGTATTTTAATGAGAATAATAAATACTTAGCAGCAATGTGTTCAGGTACAGTTGTTTTGTCAGAAGCACGAGTCATTGATGGAAAAAAAGTGACTGGATATACAGGATATGCTGAAAAACTGGTCGGTGGACAATTTGTAGATGATGTGGTAGCATTTGATCAGAATATCATCACAAGTCAAGGACCAGCAACGACCTATCCATTTGCATTTAAAATTATTGAAGTATTTGGTAAAGATACATCACTAATGAAGGAACGTTTAATGTATAATTTTGCTGGGGGAAAATAGAAAGAGAGTGATAAGGATGATTTATGGTAAGCTTCCCATTGTGTTTTTAAGTACTATTGCCAGTGAAAAAAAGGATTCTACTAATAGCCAGATTGCAAGCCATATATTAGATCATCTTTATGACTTGCAGAATATCGGAATCAAAGATATGGCATCTGAGTGTAATGTTGCTGTTAGTTCTATTTCACGTTTCTGCAAGGAAATAGGATTGAGAGACTTTGCAGAATTAAAAGAATTATTACTCTCAACAGATCTTTATTTTGAAGAACAGTCTCATTCACTTTCTTCTCAAGAAAGGTTATCTGACTATAGCAAGAAGGTTAAAGAAAGTATTGATATGGTTGAAAAGTCCATTGATATGACATCAATCATAGATTTATGTAGAGATATTCAGAAATATCAAAGAGTCGGTATTTTTGGATTGTTGAAAGCAGGTTCTGTAGCCTTAAATCTCCAGGGAGATTTATTGATGCTTGGTAAACAGGTCTATACTAATGTATCCTATACTCAGCAGATGCAGTATATTCTATCAGCAGATAGAAATGATTTAATTATTATATTTTCTTATACGGGCTCTTATTTTGATTATCAGGAGTTAAGAGCATTAAAACGTCAATTAGAATCACCTAAAATATGGTTTATTACGAGTGAGATAAAACAGGAATCATCATTTATTGACCATGTAATTACATTTAGTTCTTTACAGGATCAAAATAGTCATCCTTATCAGCTTCAGTTTATTGCAGGGCTTATTGCTCAGGAATATTCAAGACTACACAAACTATAATAGTTTGTGTTTTTTATTTCTTAATTAGGGAAATAAATAGAGAATCATTCATGTATGTTTTATAGTGGGAGAGGTTAAAGGGGGAATCACTCATGCATAAAACTCAAAAATCAGAATCTTTTGAGATTGCTGTACTATTAGCTATTGTAGGAGGTTTTTTAGATGCTTATACATATTGTTGTAGAGATAAAGTATTTGCGAATGCTCAGACAGGAAATTTTGTAAGATTGGCTATGGCATTAGCTAATGGTGAGTATATACTCATACTTAGATATATTATATCAATTTTATCATTTTCTTTCGGAATACTTGCTGCGATAAATATAAGAAATAAGAACTTCTTAAAACTTCATTGGAGACAGATTATATTAATAGTAGAGATTGGAATCGTTGTGATTGTGAGTTTCATTCCTATTAGACCAATCACAAATCTTGCTGCAAATCTATTTGTTTCATTTTTGTGTGCTATGCAGGCAGAAAGCTTTAAAAAGGTATTAGGTCATCCTTTTTCCTCTACAATGTGCACGGGTAATTTAAGAAGTGGTATAGAGCATTTATGTTATGCTGTAATTAAAAAAGATTATCAACTATTAAAACATACAGGCTGTTATTTAGTGATTATCATGTCATTTATCATAGGTGCATTTACAGGAGCACATACTACGCAAGTTTTCTTAGGAAAAGCGATTCTTCTTACATTGATTCCTATTGTATTATCAATATGGAATATGAATGATGTAGTATAGCGGTCTTATGAAAAGTATATTAATAGAAAAGATGTAAAAACTATAATAGATGTATATAATAATTCAATGAGGTATAATTATGAACTACAATAATATTGATTATATACAGAAAAATGAACCAGCAAAAAAAGAAGATATAGAATCTGTAGAAAAACATATTAATGAAACAATTCCTAAAGTGTATAAAGAATTTCTAAGATATGCGAATGGGATAGTTATGAATTTATGTGTACTTTATGATACTTCTACTATTATTGAAAGTTATGAATGTAATGAGTTTTCTATTAATATGCCTGGATATATCAGTATTGGAAATGATAATGGAGATAGAGAACTTATTATGAAGGCAGAAAAAGAGTATATGTTGAAATGGTAAGATTAATTGTAGAAAAAGAGGAGAAGAACAACGAAAACACTCAATGATTATATGGCCTTACCTTATCGTTTAGAAATAGTAGAAGATCAAGAAGAAGGTGGATTTGTAGTTTCTTATCCTGATCTTCTAGGTTGTATCACTTGTGGAGATACAGTAGAAGATGCTATGAATAATGCAAAGGATGCAAAGAAAGCATGGGTTGAAGCGGCATTAGAAGAAGGTATTGAGATTAATGAACCAGATAGCATAGAAGATTATTCTGGACAATTCAAATTGAGAATTCCTAAGACTTTACATAGAACACTTGTTTTGCATGCTAGAAAAGAAGGAATCAGCATGAACCAATATTGCGTCTATCTCCTATCTAGAAATGATGCTTTACTTTCAAAATAGAACATAATCATTTGAACACATACACTTGTATGTGTTTTTATATATAGAAATAAAATTTCAATATTCAAAGTATTAGTTGAACACATATTTCAATTGATAATATACGTTGCTTGCATTTGTCTTTAATGCAAAATAAATGATTTTATTTGCGATTTTCGCATATTGTATTATAATAAAAACAATCATAATATTTGAATATCAAAATAAATTATGTGAAAATGTCATAAATACCATCATAAATATTACTGCTATTCTATTAATAACAAATAAAATGAAGTAAAATTAGATAAATACTTAATATATACTTAAAATAGCATTAAAATACACATGGTATAAATAATATTATAAATACCATACTTTTAATTATCAACAACTACAACAATTTTATAAAGAGCAAAATAATACTGATAAAAACAAATGATGCATACGAATAAGATAAAAAAGAAATGATTTATGCCAATGTATACAATTAATTTCGAAGTTTGTTTGAAATATAAATCAATTTATTGACGGTAATCGCTTTCAAATTTATACTAGATTTGTAAAAGACGGACGTAGTCAACAAGGGACATAATGAATTCAAATAACGCATCTTATTTGTATATGTTATATCCTTTTTTTCTGAAAAGCGCGCGTCATAAAAATAGACTGACCTCTTTACAAAAAATAATAATAGAAGGGAATACACATATATGAAGGCAAAAAAAGTCTTGAAGAACATTGCAGCATTAAGTGTTGCAACAGTGATTGTTGGCTCAACATTGTCACCTATCTCCGCTTTAGGAAGCTCTAAAGATTTAACTGAATTTGGCAATGTATTAAATGTTAAGGCAATCCCAACTGAAAAAATTTATGGAACTTATGATACAAACGACTATAACAACTTCTCAGATCAGGGTGCTTGGCATGGTTACTATTTACCTGAAACAACAGAAGCAGCTCACAAGATGTATGGAGGGTTTGCTGGGCCTGTTTGTATCGCAGAAGAATACCCATTCAACTTATCTGACTCAATTAATAAGATCAACTTAGAAAGAGTAAATGGTGAGAAAAAAGAAAAGGTTGATCTAACTAAAGCAAAAACAGATTTCGTTTATTATCCAGGAAGACTTGAACAGACTTACAAGATGGATGATTTAACATTAAAGCTAAAATTGATCTTCGCCACTAACAGAACAGCTTTAATCGAAACAGAAATCGAAAATAACACTAATAGTAAATTAACTCTTGATTTATCTTGGGATGGTCACTTATTTACTTGGTATACATATAGCCCAGAAGAAACAAGAGCAGACTATAAGACAGGTACTACTTTCGCAAAAGACGAAAATGGCGTGAAAGTGAATTTTGAAACTAAACGTTATACATGGCGTTATATGACAACGGATCAGAACTCATTTGACGTGACATTAGGCGAAAATGACCTAGAAACAAGTGTTGCAGAAGATAAGCATTCTTATACTATTAATAAGAAGAATTCTGTAGAAATCGATGCAAATGAAAGCTATAAGACTTATCAGACACAGAGTTATACTTTCACTAATGAAGAAAGAACTGCAGAAAGAGAAAAAGTAAAAGACATCTTAAATAAACCAGGTCAGTATTTAACTGATAACAACACTCGTTGGCAGGGTTATGTTAATACTATTTTCAAGAACAAGAACGCTGTAGGTACTGCTTATCAAAGAGCTGCAGTTAAGTCTATGGAAACATTAACTACTAACTGGTTCTCACCAGCCGGTGCAATTAAGCATGATGGCGTTGTACCATCTATGTCTTATAAGTGGTTTATTGGTATGTGGGCTTGGGACTCTTGGAAACAGGTTGTAGCTACTACTCAGTTTAATCCAGAATTAGCTAAGAATAATATTAGAGCATTGTTCGACTATCAGATCACTAAAGAAGATGCTGTTCGTCCACAGGATGAAGGTGCTATCATTGACTGTATTTTCTATAACCAGAATGAAGACCGCGGTGGCGATGGAGGAAACTGGAACGAACGTAACTCTAAACCAGCACTTGCTGCATGGGCAGTTCAGAGTGTTTATGAAGCAACAGGTGATAAAGAATTCTTAAAAGAAATGTATCCTAAGTTAGTTGCATATCATAACTGGTGGTATAAGAATCGTGATATCGATAAAAATGGTATTGCTGAATACGGAGGAATGGTTCATGAAACATGCTATGACTGGCAGAACTATTCTAACCCTCTTACTGGTGAAAGCTATTATATCGGTGAAGAAGTAGAAGGATTTGGTAAGATTGTTGGTGTACCATCTAGCGATGGAAGCTACGAATATGGTTACATCTATGATGAGAACAATGAACGCGTTGTATGCCCAGAAGCTGGTATCGAAGCAGCTGCTTGGGAAAGTGGTATGGATAACGCAACTCGTTTTGACAGAGAAGGTTTAAGCACTGAAACATTTAAGGATCCTGGAGTTCTTATCTATACTGTAAGAGATGATAACAAGAAACCAGTTGGTTATGTTATCAATCAGGAATCTGTAGATTTGAACTCTTACTTATATGCTGAAAAAGGTTTCTTAAAATCTATGGCAGATGTTTTAGGTAAGAAAGATGATGCTAAGAAGTATACTAAAGAAGCTAAGAAAGTAGCAGACTACATCAATACAAAGATGTTTGATGAAAAGACTGGTTACTATTATGACTTACAGACTAATGAAGATGGTTCTACAAAGACTCTTTTAACTAACCGTGGCAAAGGTACTGAAGGATGGTTACCACTTTGGGCTAAAGCAGCTACAAAAGAACAGGCAAAAGCAGTCGCAGCAAATATGACATCTCCAGATAAGTTTGATACATTAGTACCATTCCCAACTGCATCAAAGGACAACCAGAAATATGCTCCAACTAGATATTGGAGAGGACCTGTATGGTTAGACCAGGCATTATATGGTGTTGAAGCATTACAGAACTATGGTTATCACGAAGATGCTAAGAGAATGGCATACAAGTTATTTGATAACGCTAAGGGATTATTAGGTGATGGACCAATCCATGAAAACTATAACCCTGAAACTGGTGATGGTTTACATACTAAGAACTTCAGCTGGTCAGCATCAGCATATTACTTGTTATATCAGAACACATTAACATCAACTAAGACAACTTCACAGACAGGACTTGCTATTCCTGGTGAAGTCACTGTAAATAAAGATGAATTAGCAGCAGTTATTAAGGAAGCAGAAGCATTAGATAAGAAATTATATACAGCTGATTCATTCAAGGCTGTAGAAACAGCATTAACATCAGCAAAAGCAGTATATGCAGATGAAGATGCAACTCAGGAAGAAGTCAATCAGGCTGTAGCTGACTTAAGAGATGCAATGGTTAAACTTGTTAAAGTTGAAGGCGTTGTGATCGATAAAGATAACAAGGACAACAAAGATAACAAAGACAACAACAATAAGAATCCAAAGACTGGTGATCATACATTCGTATTTGGTAGTGTATGTGCTATGTTAGTATCAGGTTTCTTATTCATCTTCTTAAAGAAGAAAAGAGCTTAGTAATTAAAAAAATCCTCAAAATGAGGATTCTAGAGGCAGCCTAGCTGCCTCTTTTCTTATATAAAAAGCTACATAGTAATGCACTTATAGGAACAGTCAATACAATACCAAGAGTACCAGTAATGCCTTGAGATATCTCTATCGCTATAAAATCAGAATTCATTAATTGAGGATATTGAATCTGATAAGCAAGAAATGCGAGTAAGATTGTCATAGAACTACCAGTGAAAGCAAGTATTAAAGTATTACACATTGTACCAATCATATCTTTTCCAATGTTAAGTCCTGAGATGAAGAGTTGTTTTCTTGTTAAAGAGGGGTTAAGGGTATGTACTTCATATAATGAAGAGGCAAGAGACATTCCTACATCCATAACAGCACCAAGTCCTGATATAAGTATTCCTGAGAACAATATATCACTGATATTGAGATGTGTCTGTTGTGAGATAAGAATAAGTGCCTCTGCCTGATCTGTATTAAAACCAGATACATGAATCAAATGACTTAATATTAAGAATGATAGTCCTGCAATAAGAACGCCTAGTGATGTTGCAATGACAGCTACTATTGTTTTAATAGAAGAACCATTGATCATAAATAGTGAATATCCTGTTGTGAGAATAACGATTGCAAGTGTAGAAAGGATGGGGGAATATCCACTAAATATAAGAGGAAGAAGTAATCCTATAATCGCAAACAATGTAAAACCTAAACTGATAATCGTACGTATTCCTTTAGAACGTCCTATTAAGAAGACAATAATCAGCAATAATCCTACAAAAGCATAAATATATGGTGTACGGTAATAGTTATAAACAGTGATAAGACTATTCTCTGACTTTGGATTATCAATACAAGCAATAAACTTATCTCCTGTCTTTAAACGTATATTGTGCGTAGTAGAGAGGTAATTATCAATATATACCTTCTTATCTTTAAAAGATCCTTCTAATAATTCTACATATAGGTTTTGTACACCATAATATCTATTAGTTGTTTCATCCTGCTTGGATTGGTCATCTATCACACGTATTACACGAGCCTTACTATAATGTAAAGAAGATGCATTTGAAATAGCCACGGGACTATAAACATGTGATTGGAAAAAATAAACACCTAGTGTAAAAATACACGTAACAATAATTAGAAGAAAATCACATTTACTTAATTTCTTCAACATGGAATCTCCTTTGTAAAAGAACCTGTTTACAAGAAACAGGTCCATTTGTTTATATTTCTTTTTTCTTTGTTTTAATCATGATTGTTGCACCGGTCACCACAGCGACAGTTGCCGCAACACTTAATGCAGTAAGCTGTGTAGTATCTCCAGTCTTGACTGCATTATTTTTGGTCTGAGTCTTATCATTTGATGAGTGATCCTTATTTGGAGTCACGACAACAGACTTCTTTTCTAACTGATCCTTTGCACTCTTTAATGCATTAAATGCATCATTTACTTCATCCTGAGAGGCATTCTTATTGTTAAGAACAGTTTTTGCTTTTACAAGAGCATCCTGTAACTTACTGAATGAATCAGCTGTATAATCCTTACTATCAACCTTGCTAGCATCATCGACTGCATTTTTTAACTCACTCTTATCTACTGTATCAGTTGTTGTCTTATTGATAGTAAAATCATCTACTACAGATAAGTCAGTTGTACGATAAGTCACAATCTTTAACTGATTATCACTGACATCAAGCTTAGTGATATTTGGTGTATGTTCCTGATTCTTTACTGCGATATAATCACCAGTTAAATTATTAGTGAATTCATAGTATTTACTACCACTTGCAGAGTTTGCGGTAATATAAGTTAATCCCTTAGGGTTTGTCACTTCATGAATTGGCTGACCATTTTGATCGAATGATTCTTCCTTTAATGCCTTTGAACCATCCATCAACATACTACGTGTATAAACATGGTCATGCCCCATCAAGACCAAATCAATACCATTTTCACTTAACATCGGTGCTAAAGTATCTCTTCTTGCAAGAATATCATTGTCACTTGCATGTGATGCTGAAGAGTAGATAGAGTGATGGAACACAACAATCTTCCACTTAATATCCTTGTTATCTTTAGTCTTTGCGATAGTATTCTTAATGAATTCTTCATGCTGAGCTGTACTTCTGTTATTTGAGTTCAGTACCATCATCAAAGTATTGTTGTAGATGTAGTAATAATCACCCTGTGCATTCCCTTCACCACTATTACCTAATTGAGAAACATTTGGTAAATTAAAGTGATCATTATAAGCTGTACCAGAATTATCATGGTTACCTACAGCATTCGCAAATGGTGTAGAATAAACAACACTTCCTTCATAGTTGGATAAGTAAGCATCATATTGAGATTCATTCTTGCCTGCTTCTACATGGTCACCTGCATTCTGAATAAAGTTCACATTCTTGAATAATGAACTCTTTTTAATCAAGTTTAAAGTATTCTTCCATCCATCTTTGTCAGAAGCTAAATCTCCAGAGGAACCTAACTGAGGGTCACCAGCAAATAAGAAGCTGAAGTTACCAGAAGCCTTAGTCGTTGTTGTATAAGTATCAGACCACTGACCGTTATTACCAACACGATATACATAGCTTGTATTTTCTTCTAGGTTATTCATAGTTGCCTTATTTGCATAATAACCATCAGCCTGAGCTTTGCTCATCTTCGCAACTACAGTGACAGCCTTATCTTCAGGGAAAGCACCATGCATATCAGCCTTCTTTGCATATTGTACTTGACCATTAGATGAATCAGTAGAGAACCAGTTGATATTAAGTTCACTAGGTGTGCTACCCACTGATAAAGAAATGGCTTTTAAACTTGATCTTGCTGGCAATAAGCTTTCATCTGGGTTAATACCAAGCTCATTCATTTTGAAGTAACCTTCACTATTGGCATTTGTCTTATGAATTTCAAATGAGATGACATTCTGTCCATTCTGCAACATATCTTTGATATCTCTAAAATATAAGTCAGCTGTTTGTGCTTCAGTAAATGTCTGCTTACTTCCATAGCCCATGTTATCTTTATGACTTCCATTACCGCTTGCATTTGTACGATATCCTTCATCAGGTACATTAAACGCAGTCAATTGCTGACCATTAATATAAACAATCACAGCATCCTTATAACCAAAATTCAAATGAATACCTCTTACAGCACTTGTGTTATCTACATTGAAATAACCTCTAAAGAAATAAGCACGAGAATCCTTATTTAAAGTTCCTGTTTGAGTAGAAAATTCTCCTTTTGCAGTTTTCCAAGCTGTATCGTTATACTGTCCATTTAATGAAGCATTATCCCCATTCTTATAGACACGAGTCCAACCTGTATACTGTCCCCATTTATCTTTTGCAAGAGTTCCATCTGCAGGATCTACATTTGTATCAAGATATTTCATATCTGCATCCTGATTCATCACAACTGTACCCTGAGCACTTGACTGATTTGCACTTACCGCAACAACATTACTAAAACTGTTTAAAGCGATAGGTGACACAGCAGTTAAACTCATAGCAGATAAAACCGATAAAGCAATTAAAGTATTCTGTTTTTTCATAATTTTCCTCCTTCATTGTATACTAAGATTATAGGGATGAAGCAATATGACTAAAATCATCTTCTCGTAAAACTTATCTTAAGAAATCATGAATAGTGATTGACATTTAATCATATTTTTATATGATTACCATAGATAATTACTTGTGGTAATTAAAAAGGAGAAGCATATGAATAGTCAAAAAACAAAGGAAATGCTGGATAGCTGTTATATGGCAAAAAGAATACTAGACTTATTACCAGAACTTCCCGAAGGTGTTCTTCCTTCATATATTCGTTATTTAGAAACAGTTCTTAATTTGAAAGAAACACATGAAAAGGTTAAAGTATCAGATTTAAGTTCTGCACTCAATTTACCTAGACCAGGAGTCACACGTACTGTAAGTTCTATGGTAGAAAAAGGTTATTTAAATAAGATATCTTCTAAAGAAGATGGACGTGTCACTTATATTGAAGTAAGTGAAAAAGGACAGGCTTTATTTGAAAAGTTCAATAAGGATTATTTTGAAGACTTATCTCAAAGGTTAAGTGATATTTCTATAGAAGAGGCTGATTGTATGATTGAAACAATAGAAAAGTTCTATCAAGTGATGTGTGAAAAGAGAAAAGCATAAATGAATTCAGATTTTACTCAGGGAAGTATTTTTAAGAAATTAGTCGCATTTATGATTCCTGTACTAGGCGCATTAGTATTACAGGCAGCTTATGGTGCGGTTGACTTACTTGTGGTAGGGCGCTTTGGAACATCAGCAGGCTTATCCGCTGTTTCTACAGGAAGTCAAGTATTAAACCCTGTCACATTTGTGATCACTCAGTTTGCAATGGGTATTACAGTACTCATCGCAAGATATATAGGTGAAAAGAAACAAGAAAACATTGGGGCTTTAATTGGTGGTGCTACAGTTCTATTTGGAATAGTTTCTGTATTCTTATTCATCATCATGATATTATGTGCATTGCCTATTTCAACGCTCATGCAGGCACCTGATCAAGCACTCAATCTTACATCTATGTATGTAAGAATATGTGGTGGTGGTATTTTCTTTATTGTGGCTTATAATGTTCTATCAGCTATTTTTAGAGGATTAGGAGATAGTAAGTCTCCATTACTTATTGTAGCAGTAGCATGTCTTATTAATGTGGTAGGAGATTTAGTTTTAGTAGCAGGTTTCCATCTAGATGCAGCAGGTGCTGCAATGGCTACAGTACTTGCACAGGCATGTAGTGTATTATTCGCCTTAGGTTTATTAAAGAAAAGAAAACTCCCATTTGAAATAGATAAACAGGATTTTAAAATCAACCCTCACTGCATTCGTGCAATGAAGATCGGTATACCTCTCGCATTGCAGGAATGCTTGACTCAGATTTCCTTCCTTGCATTATGTGCCTTTATTAATCGTTTGGGATTAGAGGCATCATCAGGATATGGTGTAGCATGTAAAATTGTAAACTTTGCGATGCTTGTACCAAGTGCTTTAATGCAGTCCATGGCTTCATTTGTGGCTCAGAATGTAGGCGCAAATAATGAAAAAAGAGCTAAACAATCTATGTTTACAGGTATGGGTATAGGATTATTTATTGGCGTAATTGTATTTTGTTTAGTTATGTTTAAAGGAGATATGTTAACAGGAATCTTCACGACAGAACAAGGTGTTATTCATCAGGGTTATGCTTACTTAAAAGGTTTTGCATTGGAAACAATAGTTACTGCAGTACTCTTTAGTATGATCGGTTACTTTAATGGACATGATCAAACAGTATGGGTTATGGTACAAGGATTAGTACAAACACTTCTTGTACGTCTACCTCTTTCTTATTATATGTCTATTCAGCCAAATGCCAGTCTTACAAACATTGGTCTTGCAGCACCAATTGCGACTATTACTGGTATAATCCTCAATGTATGTTTCTATATCTTTATGAATAAGAAAATGAATAGTGAACAGTAAAGATGGCAGAAATGCTGTCTTTTTTAGTATAATATAACTATACATTGGAGGTGCCTATATGGAATGGGAATGGGAAAACAAATTTTCTAAAAACACATTAAATAGAGGATATAATTACTATCTAGATGGCTATGTAGAGGATATATATGTAACTACTAAAAAGATTAAGGCGGTTGTTTATGGGACACATCGTTATCATGTAGAAATTGAATTAAATGGAGATTGTGTAGAAGACATGTCATGTGATTGTCCTTATGCACAAGATGGACACAATTGTAAGCATATGGCAGCAGTTCTTTTTGAATGGGAAAGACGTGTGAGCCATCCAAAAATAGGTCATTCAGAAATCCTTAATGATGCGTCAGATGATGATATACGCGCATTTCTTTTACATTTATTTAATGAAAATCCTGAGTTAGTAGAACGTTTTAAACAATTTACATCAACAGATAATTCTATGGATGCGATGACGAATGAACTTTTAGAGATCATTCGTTATTATCAATATGCTCATAACTATATTAATATTGATAATACTGTGCCTTTTTGTGAGGACTATGAAAAGTGCGTATTTAAGTGGTTTGATCTTTTGGAACAGAAAGAAGAATATTTTAATGCGATTCGTTTCTTAGCTGAGGCTTATAGTATACTAGACTCTCTTGATATAGATGAAGATGAACAACAACCTTATGCTTTGTCATATTATATTAACGAAGCATTTACATATGTTCTTCCTTATATAGACATATCCGAAAGGAAAGAAGTTTTTGATTTACTACGCCAGCAATTCTATTCTATGAAGAATTATGCTTTTAAAATAGATCTCGTTGAAACTCTTCTTAGTCGTTTTATTGGAGATGAATATGTAGAATCTCAGCTTGATTTCGTAGAGGAACAATATGATTATTTTGGTAAGTATCCTTCTATATTTGATAGAGAGTTTATGATTAATTCAGTTGTGAATGATTATCTTGAACTTTTAGAAAAGAACAATGCATCAAAGAGAGAAATAAAAGCTGTTTATAAAAAGTATTGGAAATATGATTCTGTGAGAATGAGTTGTGTTAAAGAGTGCATGCTTAATAAGGAATATGACCAAGCTTTGAAATATCTTGATAAGTGTATTAAGCTTGACTATAAAGATCAGTCTCTTTATAAGCGTGATATAGGGATGAAGAAAGATATCTATCAAAAACAAGGAAATAAAGAAGGTTACAAAGAAATGATGAAGGTAATCGTTCTTGATTTCCGTGATGCTAGTATAGAAGAATATATAGAATTAAAAAATTTGTATACTAGTGAAGAGTGGATTAAGGAAAGAGATTCTATCATTAAACAGATCAATTCTGATTGTCTCTTATGTGATATATACGCCCATGAGAACCTTCATAAACAATTACTTGATAGTATAATAAAAAGTAACAATAAAAGCTTGTTGAAACAATATACTCATCTTCTTAAAGATGAATATCCTGAACAATTACTTCATATGTATAGAGTGGCTGTTGAAACAGAGGCAGAGCATGCAAGAAATAGATCATATTATCGTCAATTAGTAGGAGATTTAAGAACTATGAAACGTATTGATGGTGGTGATAAAATCGTTGATGAGATCATTAAGAAATGGAAGAATCAATACAAAAACAGAACTGCAATGATGGATGAGTTAAGCAGAATATAAGTCCGGTGTGATTTTTTTATTGTATGCTTGGCAGGGCACTCATTCAGTCTGACTACAAGATATTACCGTAAAGTGAAGAAGTGTTATCACAATTTCTTTGAGCGTACGTGTAGAAATAATATTAATATTACTTCTTTTCTACCTTGCTATAATAAAACTATACATTGGAGGT
>NZ_DBPF01000011.1:5265-16753 GCF_002299355.1 Catenibacterium sp. UBA627 | reverse complement strand
TATTATTTTGATGAACGCGTAGAAGATTTACGTATTACTTCTAATAGGATTAAGGCAGTAGTTTATGGCACACATCCTTATCATGTAGAAATCAAATTAAATGGAAATAAAATCATAGGCATGTCCTGTGATTGTCCTTATGCACAAGACGAGCATAATTGTAAGCACATGGCAGCTGTTTTATATGAGTGGCAACTAAGAGTGACTCATCCAGAAATAGATAGTTCCCAGCTTGTTGAAGATGCTTCAGAAGAGGATGTACGATCATTTCTTATTCAAGTACTTGATGATAATCCTAATTTAGTAGAATCGTTTAAACACTATACACAAAATGAAATTTCTCTAGATACAATGATTGATGATTTGGAGGGAGTTTGTGATTCTTATAGTGATGGTTATCATTATATCGATTATGAATTTAGCCGGGATTTTTGTGATAACTATGAAGATGCTGTTGACAAGTGGCTTGATGTTTTAAAGAAAAGGGATCAATATTCTCTCGCATTTAGATTCTTATTAAAAGCTTATGAAGTATTTTATAAGCTAGATATTGAGGATAATGGAGGTGAAACGGTTGCACTTTCTGTTATCATTATAAGCCAATGGGCAAATATAATTATGTGTATGGATGACTTAGAAAGATTAGAAGCTTTTGTTGAATTAGGACAATACCTCAATAGCATGAGAGATTATTATGATAGCCAAAAGATTATTGAAATATTTTTTGATTGTTTAAGTGGTAAGGAATTCTTAAAGCTGAAGCTTGATCTTGTGAAAAAACAGTTAGACTACATAGAGAGTCATGATAATATTTTTAATAGAGAATATGCAATTGAAGGATTTGCGAAAAAGTATCTTGAACTCTTAAAGAAGAATAAAGCATCAAAGAAGGAGATAAGTGCTGTTCATAAAAAGTACTGGGAATATATTCCTATTAGAATGGACTGTGTCTATACTTGTATTAATAATAAAGAATATGACAAGGCTTTAGATTATATTGACGAATGTATTGATTTTGAATATGAAAATCAAGATCGTATGAAGTATAATATAATATTGAAGAAAGATATTTATAAGAAGCAGGGAAATATCAAAGCTTACAGAGAAGAATTAAAGAATTTGATTCTCTTTTTCAATGATACTAATTTAGAGGATTATGTTGAGCTGAGAAGTCTTTTTTCTGATAAAGAATGGATCAAGGAAAGAGACTCTATAATTGAACAGCTTACTCCTGGAAGGTTCTTATGTGAAATATTAGAAACAGAGCAATTATATGGACAGCTATTTGATGTTATTTTAAGAAGTAATAATAGAGATTTATTGCATCAATATACTCACGTGCTTAATGATGAATATCCTGAAAAACTGATTCAGTTATATCGAGAATTTGTTGAAAAACAGGCTGAATCTACTGGAAGCAGAAAGCATTATTATCAAATTGTAGAAGAGTTAAGAATCATGAAGTCTATTACTGGTGGTGATAAAGTAGTTGATGAAATCATTAAGAAATGGAAGATTCAATATAAAAACAGAAGCGCAATGCTGGATGAATTAAATAGAGTATAGTCCACTTCGGTGGACTTTTTTACATCCTTGTTTTACATCAAATGAGTCATCAATGGAAAATATAAACAAAAGGAGGTAAATGGAAATGAACCAGTATTATCTTACAGTAGATATTGGAGCTTCTAGTGGACGTCATATGTTAGCCTGTATACAAGATGGAAAAATCAAACTAGAGGAAATCTATCATTTCGAAAATGGAATGAAAAAATTGTAAGGAATTAGACAAGATTCCTGTCAGTATGTCTATTGATACTTGGACAATGGATTATGTCTTATTAGATGAAAATGATCATGTTGTAGGTGATTCTTATGGTTATCGTGATTATTGTACGGATGGTATGAATAAAGTAGTTAATAAGGTTATTAATGAAAAAGAATTATATGCTAAAACAGATTTTTAATAAACAAGTAATCAGTTATTATCGTCACCTCACATGTGAAATTATGATGAAATAATAGATGTGCTTCAATCGTTGGATACTATTGACTAACAGTAGGATGAAATGTTAAATTATTAATCAGTTTATATATAAAGGAAGAGAAAAAATGATTGATACTTTGATGAAATTAGCTATATTAATTGTTGGTTTTATATTATTGATTAAAGGTGCAGATTTCTTTGTAGATGGAAGCTCTTCTGTCGCAAAAAGATTAAAAGTTCCTTCAATGATCATTGGACTTACAATTGTCGCCATGGGTACAAGTTTACCTGAATGTGCAGTCAGTGTCACTGCTTCAATGAGCAACAACAACGCTCTTGCAGTTAGTAATGTAGTAGGATCTAACTTATTTAATTTAATGGCTGTATGTGGTGTATGTACACTTTTTGTTCCTCTTGCAGTCTCTACAGATACACTAAAGAAAGAATTTCCATTCTCTATTATCTGTGCTGCTTTATTACTTGTATTTGGTTTAGATAGTATGCTAGGTAGAGTAGATAGTGCAATCTTTATTGTATTATTTGTCGCATATTTAGGATGGATGATCTACTCAGCATTAAAGGCAAGAAATAAAGCATTAAGCGAAGATAATGATGAAGAAATCAAGCTATTACCAGTATGGCAGTGTATTGTATATATTGTCGGTGGTGCAGCTGCTATTAAATTTGGTGGTGATTTCGTCGTAGAAGGTGCTACAGCTATTGCGACTATGCTAGGACTCAGTCAGAACCTTATTGGTTTGACTATTGTCGCTTTAGGAACAAGTCTTCCAGAACTAGTTACTTCTATTGTCGCTGCAAGAAAGAATGAAATCGATATGGCTTTAGGTAACGTTATTGGATCTAATATCTTTAATATCTTGCTTGTATTAGGTATTGCCGGGGTCATTAGTCCTGTTGCCATAATTACAGAAAACTTGATTGATACATTTATTTTAATTGCAGTAAGTACTCTTGTATGGGCATTTGCATGGAAGAAGAAAGAACTTGTTAAGTGGCAGGGTATTGTGATGCTTGCCATTTATACAGCATATCTTGTTTATATTTGTATGCGTTAAGAAGGCGATGCCTTCTTTTTTTGTTAGATATCTAATATAGATGACAAATATGGTTTAACATAATACAATTTAAGAAGAGGAAAGATTGCACAAAGTCATTAAATGAATTTGAAAGGAGTATGGAATAACATGAGAAGAAATAAAGTAAGATATTATCTTGATGTTGTAATCCATCATCCTGATTGGACTATAGAAGATTTTGAAGAAGAAGAAAAAAAGCTTAAAGAAGAGAGCGATAAATTAACAGAGTGGCCTCCTATATATTGAGGCTGATTTGAAACCGACTTTATATACGGTCGGTTTTTAATTTACCTTATAAGGAGATTGATTTAATAGAAGAATCACACGGACACTGTTATTTAGAAGCAGAATCAAGAAGATACTCGGATAAGAACATGTATTGATGTAAAATTATTAGTAGTTGCTTGATAGTTGATAGCGCAATTAGTGGTATTAAGCTATATTTTTAGTGAGGAGGGAAATCAAAATAACAAATACATTCATGTTATTACTGGTGCTTATATCTGCACTTATTATCTGGGGTGTAATCATCTATGTCGTTTATTTGCTCATTGTTGCATTAAGAAAATATATTAAGTCAGAGCCAGTACGTAAAGAAAAGGAAGAGTATGCAAAAACACTAGGAGGTGTGATTAAAAAGCACCGCATGGAATGTCAGATGACTCAGGAATTTGTGGCAGAAACACTTGGTGTATCTAGACAAGCAGTCTCTAAATGGGAAAATGGTTCATTTGATCCAAGTACGACTAATCTTATAGCGCTTGCAAGTTTGTTTGATATTACACCTGAAGAAATGTTGAAAGAAATACGATAAACTTTACAAAAAGACCTACCATTTTAAGTGATTATTTATTATAATTGTGAAGTATTTTTTTAAAACACTGATTTTAAAATTTTAAGGGGAGTTTGTAATATGATTCAATTTTTTAAAAACAACATTGAACCTAGAAAGAAATTAAGAACAGCTGAAATTATTGTTCTTATTGCATTAGTATTAGGTTCAATTATTTCTCTTTGTGTAGGTCTTAAAGAAGTGCATTCTAATCCTGGTAAAGTGGATTATGTACAAAGCATTGTAATGAAAAGAAATACACAGGATGAAGACTATAGTTCAGACAACACAGTATGTGATGTTACATATAGTAAAGGTGACAAACAGCTTGTTGTTTCTTATTCTTATGAAGAATATACACAGTTAAAGAATAAGACTATTACTGCTTATGAATTCAAGACAAGTAATGGAACTGACTTATACTTTGATCACAAAGATGTGAGTCAGAAAGAAGTTAAACATTCTTATAAGCAGGTCATGGCAAATAAGACTATGTACATCTTTAACCTTGCATCTTCTTTATTTATTTTAAGCTTGTCATTGGCTTTAATGTTGTTATTCTCTAAACAGTTTACAACATATGAAAAGAGCTGGTTCTTGAGCATCATGTTACTTGCTACTATTTTCGCTGTTGCTTTCCCAGAAGAAAGTGCAAATGGTGTTAATGGTATTGTTATCATGTTATTGTATCTTTTAGATACATTCTTAAATATCTTATGTGAATTACTCATTTCTAAACAGTCTCGTTACAACTTCTTAGTATCTGTTGCTGTAGAAATTACGGAAATCGTAATGTGTGTTGTATTAATGTATCGTTTTGCAACAATGGTGACTACATTATTCTTCTGGCTTCCAATTGATATCATCAGTTATATCAACTGGTCTAAGCATAAAGATGAAGAAGAAGATGAATTGACAATGGTAAGAAAACTAAAAGGATATCAGGAAGTACTTGTTATTGTAGGTATCTTTGTATGGACTGTCGTTGTTGGTTATTTCATCAGTGGTTTAGATATTGCAACTGATTTCTATACAAATAAGACATTAGAAACATGGATCATTTATATTGATGCCTGTGCATCAGCAGTAGGTATTGCAAATGGTTTATTTATTTTCTTCAGATTAAGAGAACAGTGGATTGCATGGTATATCTGTGCTGCTTTAGAGGCTGTTATTAACATCTTATCTGGACAGTATGTATTACTCATACTTAAGCTTGGTTACTTCACTAATACAACTTATGGTTATATTAAATGGAGTAAATATATTAGAGAACACCAGAAAACAAACGAAAAATTATCTTTATTCTAATTAAATTTCTCTATAACTTGAGAGTAAGCTATAAAACTGCTACAATAGGAACGTAAAAAACATATAGAAACAGGAGTGATTATTATGGCAATTGCTGCAGGAGATTTTAGAACTGGACTTACATTAATCGTTGATGGCGATCCTTGGGTTGTTTTAGACTTCCAACATGTAAAACCTGGTAAAGGTGCTGCTATCTTAAAGACTAAAATGAAGAACTTAAAGACTGGTTCTACACAGGACAGAAACTTCAACGCTTCAACAAAATTCGAAGCTGCTAACATTGAAAAGAAAACAGCACAGTACTCATATGAAGCTGATTCTACTTACTATTTCATGGATATGGAAACATATGATACTTATGAATTATCAGAAGAACAGATCGGATTCAATAAATATTTCATCGTAGAAGGAAGAGAAGCATCTCTTATGTTCTTTGAAGGTGATTTATTATCAGTATCTATCCCAGAAAAAGTTGAATTAACTGTTGTCAAGACAGACCCAGCTATTAAAGGTGCACCATCTAACCAGACTAAGGATGCTGTCACTAATACTGGTCTAACATTAAGAGTACCTCAGTTTATTGAAGAAGGCGAAGAAATCGTTGTCTTCTCATCTGATGGAAAATACGCAGGAAGAGCTTAATATAAGCTCTTTTTTCACATATGAATAAAGTTGTACTTGTAACTGGTGGCGCTCAAGGGATAGGAAAAGCCATCGTATTAGAACTTGCGAAAAATCATTATGATGTAGTGATCAACTACCTTACTTCTAATAAAGCAGCGGCTTTATTAGAAGAAGAGATTAAAAAGAATTATGATGTACGTGTGATGACGATTCAAGCGGATGTATCAAAGGAAGAAGAAGTGGATGCCATGATTTCTTTAATAGAGAAAAAATGGGGTGGTGTTGATATTCTTATTAATAATGCCGCTGTTGATTTATCCAATCTCTTTCATCTTAAGACGGCTGATGAGTTTAGAAAGACATTGGATGTCAATGTCGTAGGGGCATTTAATTGCAGTAAGCGTGTCTATAGACATATGCTTGATCAGGAATATGGACGTATTATTAATATTTCTTCTACCAATGGTATAAATACTTATTATCCAATGTGTATTGATTATGATGCCTCTAAAGCGGCATTGATCTCATTAACACATAATCTTGCTTTTGAATATGGGCCATATATTAATGTGAATGCAATCGCACCAGGATTCATTGGAACAGACAATGAACTAGATGGATATGATGAAGAGTTCTTAAAAGAGGAACAGGAAAAAATCATGGTTAACCGTTATGGTAAACCAGAAGAAGTGGCTTATCTTGTGAAGTTCCTTATTAGTGATGAAGCCAATTTCATCAACAATACAATTATAAGAATAGATGGCGGCCAGAAAGGCAGCTGTTAAAAAAGGTCCTGAAATCAATCAGGACCTTTCGTGTTATTTCTTTAAAACATTTGTAAGGGCGAATAGAATAGAGAGTTTACTATATTCTAATGTAAGACCGCCCTGGATATAAAGTGTATAAGGTGCAACAACAGGTGCATCGGCACTTAATTCAATTGTACTTCCAGAAGTAAATGTACCAGCAGCCATCACTTCATCATGGGGATAACCAGGCATTGGTGCAGGCATAGTGGCTACAAATGAATCAATTGGAGAACTATTCTGAATAGCCTGTGTAAACTTCACTAGGTTTTCTTCTGTACCAAGTTCTAATGTCTGAATAATATCAGTTCTTTCTTCATTATATCTTGGAGAGACATTATTAAAGCCTAACTTTTCTAACATATAAGCACTAAATACAGCACTCTTTAAAGCATTCTTTACGGCATTAGGAGCCATAAATACACCCTTGAAGAATGTATTATTCATATTGAAGTTAGCTCCTAGATCTTTACCAATACCAGGTGCAGTTAATCTTTCAGCACACATAAAGATTAAATCTTTTCTACCTGCAATATAACCACCAGTAGGAGCAATACCTCCACCTAGGTTCTTCATTAAAGACCCTACAACGATATCAGCACCGATATGTCCTGGTTCCTTCTTTTCTACAAGTTCACCATAGCAGTTATCTACCATGATAATAACATCCTTATTGACTTCTCTGATCTTAGTAATAATGCGTTCAAGCTTAGAAAGTGTTAAAGATAAACGTGAAGAATAACCCTTAGATCTCTGGATTTCTACAAGTTTAACGTCATTCTTCTTTAAACGTTCTACGATTTTATCATCATCGAAATCATTATCAATTAAATCAATCTGTTCATAAGATACACCATGAGCCTTTAATGACTGACTAGATTCTCCTGAAATACCAATCATTTCCTGTAAAGAATCATAAGGTGCTCCAGATAATGAAATCATTGTATCACCATGCTTAAGCAAAGCAGATAAAGTTAAATAAAGTGCATTTGTACCACTCATGATCTGTGGTCTAACTAATGCATCTTCGCATCCAAGAATAGTTGCGAAAATAGCTTCTAGCTTATCTCTTCCTGAATCATAGCTGCCATATCCATTCATGTCCGCAAAATCAGAATAGCTGACATTATTCTCAATAAATGCAGAAAGAACTCTGTTTGAGTTATAGAAACAAACATCATCAATCTTTTCATAAATATCTTTTAATACAACATCAGATTCATTCGCAATTTTTAATAAGTTTTCATCTATTTGTTCTAATATCATAATTCTTCTCCTTTGAATACCTGTGCCATTATACACCAAATACACCACTATTTTAAAGAAAATCACAAACTCTAAGAATTTTAAATCCTTACAAATAAGATGATTTGTTAAAGGATTGTTTTGTTCTGTTTACTCTGTTCAAGAAATCTATTAGAATATCTAATGAAAGGGGTTTACATATGTATAAGGTTATAGAAGTAAAACAGAGTATATTTGAAGATAATAATAAGGATGCCGATTTATTAAGAAAGGAATGCAAAGAGAAGGGTGTTTTCTTACTTAATATCATGTCTAGTCCAGGTTCAGGAAAGACAACCACATTATCACGCACTATTGAAACAATTAAAGATGAAGTGAATATTGGTGTTATGGAAGCAGATATTGACAGTGATGTGGATGCGCACACTATTAGTCAGTATGGTGTACGTACAATACAATTACATACAGGAGGCATGTGTCATTTAGATGCGGATATGACAAGACAGGGATTACATGAATTAGGAATGGAAAATCTAGATCTTGCAGTATTAGAGAATGTGGGAAATTTGGTATGTCCTGCAGAATTTGATACAGGTTCCTCTTTAAATATTGCGATATTGAGTGTGCCAGAAGGGGATGATAAGCCTTTAAAGTATCCGCTTATGTTTGAAGTATGTGATGTAGTACTTATTAATAAGGTGGATGTTCTCCCTTACTTTGATTTCGATATAGAAAAGTGTAAAGAGAATATTCATTATCGTAATAAGAATGCAAAGGTGTTTGAAATATGTGCAAAAAGTGGAGAAGGAGTCAAGCTTTGGTGTGATTACCTTTTAACACGTATAAGAGAATGGAAGGAATAAAACAATGGCCTATAGAGATAATATTGATAGACTTGCAAGACGTATTACAGATCGAATACCAGTGAAGTTCAAGAAACTTAAGGAAGATGATCCTGAATACAAATGTTTAAGTGAAATCTTGAATGATGAACAATGTAATTTATGTTTATTTTTTGAAGTACGCAAACCTATGTCTTTTGAAGAAATTCTTAAAAGAACAGGCTGGGAAGAAGAACGTGTTGAACGTGTATTAAAAGAAGTATGTGATATAGGGATGATTGAATATAACTGGGAAAATGTAGATCATCATAAACAATATGTGATGCCTCAGTTCGTCCCTGGTTCTGCAGAATTCATGGTTATGAATAATGATTTAGTCAAAGAACATCCAGTTGTGACTGATTTCTTCGAGCAGATGACAAGATTACCACTAGAAAAGGTCACTCCAATGGTGCCTCCAGGAGGGGCTGGTATTGGAATGCATGTTATTCCAGTAGAAAAATCTATTGAAGCCAATCAGGAAGCAGTGTCTGTAGAAAAGATTTCTCATTGGTTGAATAAGTATGATAAGTATGCTTTATCTCCATGTTCATGTCGTAGACAACAAAGAGTTCGAGGAGAAGGTACAGGTGATATTGAAGCTGATGTATGTATTGCGGTGGGCGATATGGCTGATTATGTTGTAGAGACAAATAAAGGTGGTCATTACTGTACTTATGAAGATGTTATTGAAACATTAGAAAGATGTGAAAGAAAAGGTTATGTGCATCAGATTACAAATATTGATGGTGAAGATAAGATCTTTGCGATTTGTAACTGTGCAGCAGGTGTATGTAATGCCTTAAGAACAAGCCAGCTCTTTAATACACCAAATATGTCTGCAAGTGCTTATCGTGCACATGTGGATGTCAGCAAGTGTGTAGCCTGTGGCAAGTGTGTAGAAGTATGTCCAGTAGGAGCTGCAAAGCTTGGTCAGAAGCTTTGTACAAAGAAGGGGCCTATTGAATATCCACAGGTGGAATTACCAGATATGATTAAATGGGGACCAGATCATTGGAATCCTGATTTTAGAGATACTGCCAAAGTCAATTGTCATGAAACAGGGACTGCTCCTTGTAAAACAGCCTGTCCTGCT
Source organism: Catenibacterium sp. UBA627 (assembly GCF_002299355.1). Lineage (NCBI taxonomy): Bacteria > Bacillati > Bacillota > Erysipelotrichia > Erysipelotrichales > Coprobacillaceae > Catenibacterium > Catenibacterium sp. UBA627. The sequence goes on along the minus strand of NZ_DBPF01000011.1, from coordinate 6,874 downwards.
CATCTTCCTGTACAGGGCTATATCAAGATGGCTAGTGTTGGACGTTACATGGATGCTTTAAAGCTTATTAAAGACTTTAATCCATTCCCTGCAGTATGCGGTTCTATATGTAACAGAAGATGTGAACAGGAATGTACACGTGGATTATTGGATGCCCCTCTCGCAATTGATGAAATCAAGAAGTTTATTGCGGAAAGAGAACTTAATGAGGAAGAACGCTATATCCCATTATGTGAAAATGAAGAGGGTGGATTCTATTCTAATAAGATGGCTATTATTGGTGCAGGTCCTGCTGGTATGAGTGCTGCTTATTATTTAAGAATCAAGGGTTATCCTGTCACTGTCTTTGAAAAAGAAGAAAAACCAGGTGGTATGCTTCGTTATGGTATTCCATCATTTAGATTAGAAAAAGATGTCATTGATGCAGAAATAGAAGTGCTTAAGGCAATGGGCATTGAGTTTAGATGTGGTGTAGAGATAGGTAAAGATATCACTATTGATGGATTACGTGAAGAAGGCTATGAAGCCATCTATCTTGCGATTGGTGCACAAGGTGGTAAGAAATTAAATATTCCTGGAATGAATGAAGAGTATGTTATGACAGGTGTTGATTTCTTAAGAGAAGTTAATAAAGAAGAGAGTAAAGACATGCTTAGTGGTCATGTGGTTGTCATTGGTGGTGGTAACGTGGCTATGGATGTGGCAAGAAGTGCTTTAAGAAGTGGTGCAGCATCTGTTGACTTATTCTGTTTAGAATCAGAAAAAGACATGCCTGCAAGCCCTGATGAAGTGGAAGAAGCCATTCATGAAGGTATTACTATGCATTGTGGATGGGGTCCCCAGGAAATCAAGGATCATACAATCACATTAAAGAAATGTATATCTTTAAGAGATGAAACAGGTGCCTTTAATCCATCTTATGATGAAACACAAACAGAAAGCTACCCATGTGATTATGTTTTATTATCTGTAGGACAGGATATTATTCCTGTAGAAGGATTAGATATCAATACAAATCCAAATGGTACAATTCAAGCGGATGCTATTACTTTACAGACTTCTGTAGAAGATATCTTTACAGGAGGGGATGTATATACAGGTCCTCGCTTTGCGATTGATGCGATTGCACAGGGTAAAGAAGCGGCTGAATCAATGCATCGTTATGTACATAAGGGTCATTCTTTAACTTTAGGTAGAGATTTACACCAGTTTAATCAGCTTGATAAGGACGATATTTTAATTACTTTAGATTTTGATCATTCAAAGAGACAGATTCCAGGTACAAAACAGGGTCTTGCGACAGAAACATTTAAAGACTTACGTTCTACATTTACGCCTGAACAGGTACAAACAGAAGCAAAACGCTGTCTTGGATGTGGTACAAGTGTGGTAGATCCTAATAAATGTATTGGATGTGGTCTATGTACAACTAAATGTGAATTTGATGCAATCAAGCTTACAAGAGATATCCCAGAAGGAAGCAATATGGTGAGATCAGAAGATAAGTTGAAGGTCATTCTTCCTTATGCTGCAAAAAGACAGATTAAGATCTTACGTAATAAGAAGAAATAAAAATGCATGAATTAGGTATTGTCGTACATATTGTCAG
>NZ_DBPF01000011.1:0-5201 GCF_002299355.1 Catenibacterium sp. UBA627 | reverse complement strand
AAGGTCAGTGGTATTGAACCGGACTATTTAGTAGACTGCTGGGAATATTATAAGAAGAAAGTGCCATTGCTAAAGTATTCAACACTTGATTATGAATGGATTGAAGCTATTACAATCTGTCATAACTGTCAAAATACTTATTCTACAATCGATTATGGCAGAGAATGTCCTTATTGTCATAGTGGGAATACTGTCTTACTGCAAGGCAATGAATGTTTAATTAAAGAAATAGAAGGAGAATAACTCCTCCATAAAAAATAACCCTCTCCGTAATTGGAGAGGATTATTTTTTATGGATATCTTCTGTACCTGCTTTTATGGCAGTTTCATAATACCAGAGTTTATGGTTAATTGTTTCTAGTTGTTTTTCTAACTGTCGCATTTCTTCTAATACAATCTCTTTTCTTCTCACAAAGAGTTGATAACGTTCTTCTAATGATTCATCACCACGTTTAACCATTTCTACATATTGTTGCATTTCAGAAATACTCATACCTGTATTCTTGAAACATTCAATAATACGCAGCATAGAAATATCTTTTTCTTTAAAGATACGATAACCTGATTCATTCTTTTCTAAGAAAGGAATGAGTCCCATCTTATCATAATAACGAATAGTAGAAACAGGTAAAGACATCATTTCTGATACTTGCTTAATTGTATAAGTCATCTAATCACCTCTTTAATAGTATAAGAAATAATAGAATGTGATTCAATAATTCTTGACCTTAAACCTTGGTTTAAGGTTACAATTTTTTTAGAGAGGTGATATAAATGAAATCAAAAGTATTATTTACACGTACAATTTCTCCGGAAATGGTTCTTACTATGTATGAAGAGTTAGGAAAAGAATTAACAGGTCATATTGCGATTAAGTTACATTCAGGAGAAGAAGGAAATCAGAATTTCTTAACACCTGAGTTCTGGGCTCCTATAATCCGACATCTTGATGGGACAGTTGTAGAATGTAATACAGCTTATGAAGGATCAAGAAATACAACAGAAAAACATCTAAAGACAATTGAAAAACATGGATGGTCTCGATACTTTGATGTTGATTTATTAGATGCGGAAGGACCAGATCTTGTATTAGATATTCCAGGTGGTAAAGTGATTCAAAAAAACTATGTCGGCAAAGATATTGCAAACTATAATGGCATGCTTGTCTTATCACATTTTAAAGGACATCCAATGGGAGGATATGGAGGTGCTTTAAAGCAGCTTTCTATTGGTTGTGCATCTTCTTATGGCAAAGCATATATACATGGTGCAGGTGTTCCAGAAGATATGTGGACAGCAAATCATGATTTATTCTTAGAGTCTATGGCTGATGCTGCATTATCTGTTCATAATTATTTTAAAGATAATATTGTATATATCAATGTGATGAAAAATATGTCAGTCGATTGTGACTGCTGTGCAGTGGCAGAAGATCCATGTATGAAAGATATTGGTATTTTGATTTCTACTGATCCTATTGCTATTGATCAGGCATGTTTGGACCTTGTCTATGCTTCAGATGATCCAGGTAAAGAACATCTTATTGAACGTATTGAATCAAGAAATGGTGTTCATACTATTGAAGCAGCAGAAGCATTGGGATATGGTTATAGAGATTATGAACTTATAGAAATCGAGTCATGACAAAGTCACTATATATTTTCCTGTAAATGTGTGACTATTATTGCTGAGATAAAATAAAAATATAGGTAAAAGACGACAAATGGGCGTTGAAAACCTATATTTTTTATTGACTTTTGCAATTACATAGTATATAACCTAATGATACTATTCAGATTACAAAGGGGGACTTATATGGAAAATAACGTTACATCAGGAAATATATTAAAACATATCGCATTTTTTGCGATACCTTATCTATTATCTTATTTCTTACAGACACTCTATGGTATGGCTGATTTATTTATCATTGGGCAATTTAATGCGGTAGATGGTATTACAGCTGTTTCTAATGGTAGTCAGGTCATGCATATGTTGACAGCGATTCTTGTAGGACTGGCTATGGGGGTTACTGTTTCTATTAGTCATGCAGTTGGCGCTAAGAATCATACATTAGTAGAAAGAACGATAGGTAATACAATTACACTCTTTGCATGCATTTCTATCATTTCTACTCTTCTGTTGCTTATTTTTGTAAAACCACTTGTTGTGTTACTCAATGTACCACAAGAAGCAATGACTGGAACTGTACAGTATCTTGTCATCTGCTTTATAGGGATCCCTTTCATTACTGCTTATAACATCATCAGTTCTATATACAGAGGTTTAGGGGATTCTAAAAGCCCTATGTATATTATTGCGATTGCTTGTTTATTAAATATTGTCTTAGACTATCTCTTTATCGGTTTATTTCATATGGGACCTGTAGGTGCCGCATTAGGAACTACTTTATCACAAAGCGTGAGTGTTATTATCGCACTCATCTCAATGAAATATCGTACTTCTGACATTCATATCAAAAAAGAAGACCTTCATCTTCAACCTCAGGTATTTAAACAGATTTTAAAAGTAGGCTTTCCTGTCGCAATTCAGGATGGATGTATTCAGGTTGGTTTTATCATCATTACTATTATTGCGAATAGCCGTGGATTAAATGATGCCGCTGCAGTAGGTATCGTAGAAAAAATGATTACAGCAATCTTTATTATCCCTTCTACAATGCTTGCGACTGTATCAGCTTTGTCTGCACAAAATATCGGTGCCAAAGACTACGGGCGTGCCCGTACTGTATTAAAATATGCAGTTATAATTGCTACTCTCTATGGAATCATTGTTGCCTTGATTGTAGAATGTGCTGCACCTACACTTCTTGGCTTATTCACTAAAGATACAACAGTAATCTTACTAGGTGTACAATATATCAGCTCTTATATTATTGATACAATATTTGCAGGGGTTCACTTTAGCTTTAGTGGTTACTTTGCGGCTGATGGTAAGAGCTATATTGGTTTTATTCACAATATCATCTCTCTTTCATTAGTCAGAGTACCAGGCTCTTATATTGCCTCTATAATGTATCCTCATAACTTATTTCCAATGGGACTTGCCGCTCCTTTAGGATCATTATTATCAGTTATTATCTGTTTAATCGCATATCGTATATTGAAGAAGAAAGATGAATTAAGTGTGCTATAATTGATTATAAGAGAGGTACATTTATGGATAAGATAAGATGGAATCAATTGTTCACTCCAAGAACATTAAAGAGAGGATATGAACTCTACCAAAGTGGTGCAGTAGAAGACATTCAACATAATGAATATGCAATCAAAGGAAGCATATTTGACGATGAAGACTATTACTCTATTGTTTATTTGCGTGATGGAATGATAGAAGATATGGATTGCAACTGTGAAAATGAAGATGAATATTGTGAACATATTGCAGCACTTCTTTATGCCTATGATCCCAAACAAACATATCAATTCCATGATTTTCAAGAAGTCTATACTGATGAAAAGTACAAATCTGTGATTAGAGATATTATTAAAGAGAGTGGAAGCTATAAACAGATGATCAATAAACTCATCTCCTATAAACGTTCAATTCTTCCTACAATAACAGAAGACTCTCTTGGATCACTTAATTTGGTATTTGAAACATTTTATCTCATTTCATCTATTCCTGAAGAAAAAGATGATATCTTAGAAGAGCTTAAGAATGATTTAAAAATAATCGTTTCTTGCAGTCATAATAAGAAGACTTTATTAGATGTATTTGAAAGAGAGTACCATTTCCATAAGTATGAGAAAGAAGATGAAGAGTATCTCACTGAAGTCTTTCTAGAATGTTTTAATGAAGCAGAATTATATGAAGATAAGTACCGCATAGTGAATCATATGATTCTAGGTTGTGATGCTTTGAAAGATGACTGGAATGGACGTATGCAATACTCTCGCTGGATAAGCATAGGATTAAAGATGATGCAGGAAGCACATCAATCCCATCAGGATATTCTTCATTTCCTTGATACATATCATAAATATCCACCTGTGTTTATTCGATATGCGAATGCATGTCTAGAAAATAGAAATGATAATAAAGCTCTTGAAGTCGTTGAACTTGGATTAAAGTATCATCAAGAAGATGAAGATTTACTTAAGATGAAAAAAGAAATTTCACCTTGCTTAAATCTTAATATGATAGATTGGGCAGACCAGTTTACGGATGTCATCTTAAAACGTGGTTATGATTACTTTTATAAAAAGAAGATCAAGAAGCTCTATCAGGAGCCTTATGGTATTGCGGCTGTAGTAGAAGGGTCAGATGATTATCATGTGACTATAGATTTAAAGGATAAACAGGTCACTGGTATGTATTGTGATTGTCCTTATGCTAATAAAGGACATCATTGTAAGCATATGGCAGCTGTACTTCTTGCATGTAGTGAATATGAAAATTATGATGATATCAAAGCAAAACTAGATATCGAGTTTATAAAAGAACTCAAAGAACGTATTCATACACTTCCAAGAGATCAATTAGAACAGCTCCTGTTTAATGAAATGAGATTCAATGAGTCTTTACAACAACGCTTTATTGATCTTATTGAAACAACGACAATTCAAGATAAATACTTAGACTATCTAGTAGAACTGATAGATGATAATGAAGATCATATACCAACACTCTTAAAAAAATTAAAAAAGTATCTTCGTATCTCTTTAAGTAAACTTATATCAATACGTGATTACCAGACAGCACATGCGCTTATTGCCTGCACATTAAGTAAAGTCACATGTTTAGACCCAAAGAAAGAACTCTATGACTTTCTTAAAGATGTCCATGAGTATTTGAGACAACTTATAAAGATCTATCCTTCTAGTGAAGAAGCCTTTAATGCAGTGAAGGAACTTTATAGTGACTGCTGCATGCCATTTTATGAAAGTATGATTGATTCAATACTCTTAAATGATTTTGATAGTAAGCAGTTCTATGATTTGAAGTTCAATCTTATTCATCAGAAGATTCTCTATTCCTCTCTTTATGATGACAGAGAACTCCAAAAGTTTATCTATGAACGTTGGACAAAATATGGTTTGGATTTACTTATAGAATCAGGTAAAGAAGAATCAGTGATTCTTGATTATTTAAGTCAGTATGCAGATAGTGAAGCAGTACAAGTCAATTATGTTGATTACTATGTAAGAAAAGGTCACTATCAGAAAGCACTGGATATT
>NZ_DBPF01000012.1:38112-38347 GCF_002299355.1 Catenibacterium sp. UBA627 | reverse complement strand
ATAAATAGCTTTGAAACTCTTCTTGATGTAAGGAATGATATACATTCATAATATAGATCTGGTCTTCTTTCATCTTATAGAGAAGACGAATACATCCTTCAGGGTAGATATTTGTATCTAATAGTAATTGATGTATTTCATCTAAGATGATCCATGAAAGAAGATGATGCATATCAGTAAAATGATAATAGAAAGTCATACGATTAATACCACATTCCTTTGTGAGATCACCAAT
>NZ_DBPF01000012.1:20468-38089 GCF_002299355.1 Catenibacterium sp. UBA627 | reverse complement strand
AAAGGTTTTCTTAAAAGTAATGTCTTTAAAGAGTCTTCCAATGCATGTTTTGTGATCTGTGACATATGTTTCACCTGCGCTTTCTACTATTGTATGAGTTGCATAAGATCTAGTCAAACAAGTCCTTCTTTTTCTTCTTATATATAAATAAGGAAACCATGGCCGTAAATACTTCTGTAATCCAGAATGCATGCCATACGCCAGTTGGTCCAAGTAGTGAAGAAAGGATATAAGCGCATGGAAGAATAATGACTACATAACGACATAAAGAGATAATTAAAGATGGAATACCCATACCAAGTCCTTCAAGTACACCACCGGAAGTAAGAGAAAGTGAAGAGAAGACAAAAGAAATACTAATAATACGTAAGGCTACAATACCTGCGTTAAGTGTTTCTTCATTTGTAGTAAAGAGTCCCATGATTTCTTTAGGAAATACAAAACAAAGAAATGTTCCTGCAATCATAATAATTAAACTTAAAGACAAAGTAAGCTTATAAATCTTATTAACACGTTTATATTCTTTAGCTCCATAGTTATATCCTACAAGTGGTCTAATACCCTGGATAATCCCATTGGTTGGCATAAAAACAAATGTCTGAAGCTTATAATAGATACCAAGTACAACGACATAGATAGCTGAATAGCTTACTAGAATCGCATTTAGTACAGAAATAAGAACAGAAGGGAGCGCAATATTAAGTGTAGCAGGAATACCAATTCCATATAGCTTCTTATAATACTTATGGTTTTTTAATGCTTCTTTATGGATACGTAGTGGTAATTCCACCTTATAGTAAAATAGGTATAGAATACAAGGAATAGTCTGTCCAATACCCGTAGCCAGCGCAGCTCCCGCAATACCCATTGCTGGAATAGGACCTAACCCAAAGATAAGAATAGGATCAAGAATGATATTAGTCACACATCCAATAATCATAATCTTCATAGTCAAAGCCATACGTCCTAATGATTGACATACTTTTTCAAATGCGATTCCTACCTGAATCACAAAAGAGAATGAGAAGGCAATACGTCCATATAATATTCCATCCTTTAATACAACAGGATCATTTGTAAAGAATTTTAAGAATGTAGGAATAAATAATACACAGACAACCATTAAGATTATTCCATGTATTGCAGAGAGTAATAATCCCTGGGCCATAGAATCTTCTGCTTTCTTATGATCCTCTGTGCCTAGATAGAAGGCAATAACTGCATTCATACCCACACCAAAACCTACTGCAATTGCAGTAATTAAGTTCTGGATAGGGAATACTAAAGATAAGGCATTCATCGCATTCTCGCTAATACGAGCTACAAAGAAGCTATCGACAATATTGTAGAGAGAATTGACAAGCATGGATAAAACCATTGGTAAGCTCATCGATAATACTAAAGGGAGTATAGGTTTTGTTTTCATATAATCTTGATTCATAATTTTCCTCCTAAACATACAAAAAGCCACACAACGTAAAAAAACGCTGTGTGGCGAAAATAAGATTTCTCTGACAAAAATCCACAACCAAAAGGTTTTGTACATAGACACTATCATATATAGAATATAATGTCAACTATTTTAAATATATGGTATATTAAGTGTAAAAAGTATGGTATATATATTTCCTAAATCGGGATTATTGCACTGAAATGAGATGGTGCTATAATGGAACATATAGTAAATAGGAGATATATGTTTGAGAAGAACTGTATTTATCTATGAGTATAAGTTGATAGGGATTAGATGAATATAAAAGTTGTATGTATAGATGTCCATATACATATTAAGTATATCTTCACTACTTACTTACAATTATGAAAGGTAGGAGATAAAATGGTAGGAATTATCCTTGCGAGTCATGGACAGTTTGCAGAAGGCATTTTCCAGTCAGGATCTATGATCTTTGGTGATCAGGCTAACGTTAAAGCCTGCACATTAATGCCTAGCGAAGGCCCAGATGATATTCGCAGAAAAATGGAAGAAGCGATTGCTGGTTTTGAAAATCAGGATGAAGTATTATTCCTTGTAGACCTTTGGGGTGGAACACCATTCAATCAGGCAAGTGCTTTACTTAATGGACATGAAGATAAGTGGGCTATTGTCACTGGTTTAAATTTACCAATGTTGATTGAAACTTATGCATCTCGTATGTCTATGGAAACAGCTCATGAAATCGCAACACATGTCACTGAAGTGGCAAGAGATGGTGTTAAACCAAAACCTGAAACACTAGAACCTAAGAAGGAAGAAAAGGCAGCAGCAGCTGCACCAGCACCTCAGGGCGCTATTCCTGAAGGAACAGTTATTGGTGATGGTCACATCAAGTATGTATTAGCAAGAATTGACTCACGTTTATTACATGGTCAGGTTGCTACTGCATGGACTAAGACAACTCAGCCAAACCGTATCATCGTAGTATCTGATGGTGTGGCTCATGATGATCTTAGAAAAGAAATGATTATTCAGGCAGCACCTCCAGGTGTTAAAGCTCACGTTGTACCAATCGATAAGATGATTCAGGTTGCTAAGGATCCACGTTTTGGTAACACAAAAGCATTAGTATTATTTGAAAACCCACAGGATGCACTTCGTGCAATCGAAGGTGGCGTAGACATCAAGACATTGAACTTAGGTTCTATGGCTCATTCACAGGGTAAAGTCGTTTGTACTAAAGCCGTATCAATGGGTCAGGATGATGTTGATACTATTGAAAAGATTATGGCTAAGGGTGTTAAGTTTGATGTGCGTAAAGTACCAAATGATTCACCTGATAACATCAATGCAATCCTTAATAAAGCTAAAGAAGGATTGTCTAAATAAGGGAGGAAATAATTTATGTCAGCAATTTCAATTGTGCTGATTGCGATTGTTGCTTTACTTGCAGGTATGGAAGGTATTCTTGATGAATTCCAGTTCCATCAGCCTCTAGTAGCATGTACGTTAATCGGCTTAGTTACTGGCCACTTAAAGGAAGGTATTATCCTTGGTGGTTCATTACAGATGATTGCCCTTGGTTGGGCAAACGTTGGTGCTGCTGTTGCACCAGATGCTGCTCTTGCATCAGTTGCTTCAGCAATCATCATGGTATTAGGTTTACAGGGTGGTAGTACAAACGTTACTAACGCTATCAATACTTCTATCGCTGTTGCCGTTCCATTATCAGTTGCAGGTTTATTCTTAACAATGATTTGTCGTACTCTTGCAATCCCTATGGTTCACTTCATGGATGCAGCTGCAGAAAAAGGTGACTATAAGGCTATTGAAAGATGGCAGATTGCTGCAATTTTAATGCAGGGTCTTCGTATTATGATCCCAGCAGTTATCCTTTGCTTCGTTCCAGCTAAGGTTGTAACAGGTGCATTAAATTCTATGCCAGCTTGGTTATCTGGTGGTATGGCTGTTGGTGGTGGTATGGTTGCCGCTGTAGGTTATGCAATGGTTATCAACATGATGGCTACAAAAGAAACTTGGCCATTCTTTGCTCTTGGTTTCGTTTTAGCAGCTATCTCAGAACTTACATTAATCGCATTAGGTATTATTGGTGTTGTTCTTGCTTTAATCTATCTTGGATTAAAAGACAAAGCTGGTAAAGGTAATGGTGGCGCTGGAGGATCTGGAGATCCACTTGGTGACATCTTAAATGACTATTAATCTGAAGGAGGACGAACATTATGGCAGATAAGATTACACTATCTAAAAAAGATAGAATGGACGTATGCTGGCGTCATCAGTTCCTTCAGGGTTCTTGGAACTATGAACGTATGCAGAATGGTGGTTGGTGTTTTTCAATTATCCCAGCTATCAAGAAATTATATACAAAAGAAGAAGATAGAGCCGCTGCATTAAAGCGTCATCTAGAATTCTATAATACACATCCTTATGTATCAGCTCCAGTTATGGGTGTTACATTAGCACTTGAAGAAGAACGTGCAAATGGTATGCCTGTAGATGACCAGACTGTACAGGGTGTTAAAGTTGGTATGATGGGACCTCTTGCTGGTGTTGGTGACCCAGTATTCTGGTTTACAGTAAGACCAATCTTAGGTGCATTAGGTGCTTCACTTGCATTATCAGGAAGCATTGTTGGACCATTATTATTCTTTGTAGTATGGAACTTAGTACGTATCGCATTCTTATGGTATACACAGGAATTCGGTTATAAAGTAGGTACTTCTATTGCTAAGGATATGTCAGGAGGACTTCTTGGTAAAGTTACTGAAGGTGCTTCTATCCTTGGTATGTTCATCATCGGTGCATTAGTACAGAGATGGGTATCTATCAGCTTTACTCCAGTAGTATCTCAGGTTACTCAGTCTGAAGGTGCTTATATCAACTGGGATAAGTTACCAAAGGGTGCTGCAGGTATCAAAGAAGCATTAACTCAGTATAGCTCACTTGGTGCTAATGGATTAAATCAGGTTAAGGTTACTACTTTACAGCAGAACTTAGATCAGTTAATCCCTGGCTTAGCAGCATTATTACTTACATTATTATGCTGTTACTTATTAAAGAAAAAGGTATCTCCAATCGTTATCATCATCGCATTATTCATTGTTGGTATCGTTGCAAGAGTTATCGGTATTATGTAATCAATAGAGGCAGTTTTACTGCCTCTTATCTTTAAGGAGGAAATAAAATGGCACAATCACAAAATACAAAAGTTGATTTTTCAATTAAAGCGACTTCACTAAATGGTTTAACTAACTATGGGGATGTCATGGTAGGGGACAAGGCCTTTGAGTTCTATAACGAAAAGAATAAAGAAGACTTTATTCAGATTCCATGGGAAGAAATTGATTATATCAGTGCTTCTGTATATTTTAATAAGAAAATTGCACGTTTCGCAATATTCACTAAAAACAATGGACATTTTACTTTCTCTACACGTAATAATGTGAAAACATTACAGGTGGTTGGAAATCATTTTCCAAAAGAAAAAATGTATCGTTCTCCTACATTCCTTACCATTATTAAAAGGGGTATACGATACATCTTTGACTCTAAATATCGACACAAAGTCAATGATCAGGCTTAATTGCCTGATCATTTTTTTTCTGTTCCATGAAGAATAAGATCTGTGAGAATATGAGATAATTCTTCGATAGGGATATTATGATTATTTATAAACCAATTCATATAAACAGATAATATACCAGGAATATAGAAATCAGCCACAATATTAAATTTCTGTATATCTAATTCCTGTTCCTTTTCAATACGTTTACGAATATATTCTTTAATCGCTTCTACAATCTTTACTATTAAAATAGAGCGATTATTTGTCTTAAAGAGATGACTAAAGAAGTCTAGATCACTATTAATGATTTCAGTAAACTGACTAAAGATTTCTGTGAGGAAATCAGTCATATTCGTAAATTCTATTGCATCAAGTCTTTTAATGAACGTATCAGCCGTCAGGTTTTCTATCTCTTCCATAACTTCATAGGTATTTGAATAGTAGTTATAGAATGTTTTACGGTTGATATCTGCTTTTTTGGAGATATCAGTGATTGTAATATGATTGATTTCTTTTTCAGATAAAAGTTCTACAAAAGCATTATATATCGCACGTTTTGTCTTAAGAACACGTCTGTCTGTCTTTTTATCCATAGTTTTATCTCACTTTCTAGTAAATATGTATATTTAGTATCATATATATATTATTCTGACCATTTTTTTATTTACATGTCTATATTATAATACAGGCGGATTAAGGGTTTCAATAATGGAGGATAAATGAATGACATACATTATTCAAAAGAAATTACGTTATCTAGAGAATTGTGGTCGAATCAATGAAACGAAGAATTATATACAGCATGGTTCTATTTCTGTTTATACACATTGTGTAAATGTCGCTCGTATGAGTGTTAAGATAGCGAAAAGGCTCCCAATACAAGTCAATATGGACGCTTTAGTCATTGGCGCATTATTACATGATTACTTCTTATATTACTGGCATGATGGAGAAGGAAGACATCTCCACGGGTTCACTCATCCAGAATGTGCTTATAAAAATGCGGAAATGGATTATACATTATCACCACGAGTTAGAAATATTATAGTCAGACATATGTTTCCTTTAACTCCTATTCCTCCAGCATGCAAAGAAGCATGGATTGTATGTATTGCAGATAAGATTTGTGCAATAGAAGAGACGTTGTTTAATAAGTAAGCTAGAATTTCTAGCTTTTTTCATAGGAATAATACTAATTCTTGATAAGAAATCAAAAATAACTACCTCAAGTCTGTGGAAAAGCTTGAAGTAGTTAATTAAATCTAAGAACAACCGCTTGCTGGTAGTTCTATCTTTGTCTTTATAGTTTGACTTGAACACTAAAATAACGATATGAGTAATCATAGGTGATCTCACCATGATACTTATTGACTATATTCATAATAGAACGCATTCCAAACCCATGCCCTCTCTCTTCTTTAGTAGTATTGAAGTATGGATTATCAACAAGAGGATTATTGATGCTTGTATTCTTAATATCAATAATGAAATCATTACTCTCTTTATAAATATCAAGAATAATCTTCTTAATAGACTTTGATGTACAATTCCCAATCGCATTATCTAATAAATTACCTAGTAATACATAGAAGTCTACTTTATCTATAGGGATATCATCATCAAATTGACTGGCAATAAATTCAATATTCTTATCTTTAATCTTAGATAATTGAGAAGATAGTATAAGATTCAAAGAGGCATTGCCTGTATCCACTGTTTGTGTTTTATTTATTGTATGTAATTGGTTATGAATATGATTATGGAGTGATTCATAATCTTTTTTTTCACAATCATCCAGTAATGACAACAACATATGATTCATATCATGTTTAATCTTTCTGATTTCGTTCATATGAGAAATGATATTTTCATAATTCTTCTTATTGAATTTCAATTCCTCATTGTTTAATTTTACTAGATAATTCTCTTTCTCTATACTTAGTATTCTATTAACCATCTGATAGATCAATATCACAAGAATAGTAATCAGTACAATTTCTATAGAACTTTCAATGGGAAGAGAACCTTTCTTGAAAATAGTTATAAGATAGGACAAATAGATGAGTATTAAAACAGAATGGATACCAAGATAGAAGGCGGTATATTCTTTAATACGCAGTAAATAATTCTTAAATAAATGCCCTGTAAGAAGTAAAAATACACATAAAAGGATATCTGAACCATAGATTGTATCATGAATAGGTAAAACTAGATCATATATAAAAATATTGATACCCCATGTCATAATCACATAGGTAAGAACCTTAAGAAAGATAAAGTAAATTGATATAAATAGACATTCTAGAAGTCTGTCATGCTTAAACAGAATGAGGCATAAACTTAATAGACATATACTAAGAAGTCCATTATGTATGAACATAGAAGAAATAATAGAAACAGATGATAATAATAGTACAGAACCAATAAACTTGATTAGATTCTCTTTAATGCTGATAGAATAGACATAATAGAAGAATGACAACAACATCAAGGATAGTGCAATGAAACTTATATTATTTGTTTCTAACATCAATGATGCACCTCCTTCATATACTCTAATACAAGCTTTTTCTTTCTTCTACTTATTGGTATCTGGTAGTGATCACTTATATATAATGTTGTACCTTCTAGCTTAGTCACTTTTTTCATATTTGCGAGATAAGAACGTCCAACTCTTTTAAAATGATTAGAATCAATCGTCTTTTCTACATCACCTAGCTGCATATTGACAGTAATAGAAGATGTATCAAAATGTATCTCTGTTTGATGATTGAAGCTTTCACAATAAAGAATAGACTCTTTTCTTAATATATAGGCATTTCCATTGATATAGAATGTCACACTTGGATGTAAATGAGATAAATGATAGTTGATTTCTTCTAATACATCAGGCATTTCTATATCTAGATTCTCTTTTCTAATAAAGTCAAAAGGATGTATATTACATGCTTTATAAACCAGTTCATTATGACTGGTAATAAAGATAATTAACGTATTTTGATGTCTTTTTTTATACTCTTTCGCAAGTTCTAATCCTGAAACATGAGGCATATCGATATCAAGAAATAAGACATCAAAATATATATCTATAGGAAACTGTAAAGCATTCATATATGTATTAACCTCTATATCTGTAGATGAGAAGAAATCACTTATATGATGACAAACATGTTTTAAGTCATCTTCTTCATCATCTACAACTGCAATTCTATATGCCATAGATTCCATCTCCTTATCATTGACGCTTTTAAATAGACCATTAACGACCACTCAATTGAATATATACTATGTATTATCTAAAATGAAATAAACAAAAGAACTATTAATTATATTCTAACATATCAAGGAGATAATTTATGAAACAATTCTTCTTATTTAAATCCAAAAAGAAACTTCTCTTATTTTCTATTTATTTCATTGCGATTGTTGCAGGAATATTCATCAGCTATAAAGGAGCCTATGGATCTATTCCTGAAAAAGAAATGATACTCATGAAATCAAAGGATCCTGAAATGGGCTTAGACTTCTTCTATTACTTACAGGATTCAGGACTGACACTTATATTATATGTCCTTACAACACTCATTGTACCTAATATCATTAGTGCTGATTTCTTATTATATGAGCATAATAAATTCAATCATTTTCTGATAACACGTATGTCTTCTTCTCTTTATCATAAAAAAGAAAGACAATTTAATTTTCTTGCGACATTTATTCTTATTCTTATGACTCATCTACTTGCAATACTAATCATTCATCTTTTCTTCTTTAAGATATTTTTTTCTATTAATCCAATCTATATGAATGCGACAAGACAGACTAATCTATTATCTAGTTCATTACTTCTTAATCTTATTATCTATATGGTTCTTTCATCAATTGGTTATGCACTTTTTTCTCATTTCTTGTTCTCATTACAGTATTTTATTAAGAATGTTTATCTCTATAGAACGCTTGGACTACTTGTATCTCTTATTCTTTATATTGGTGCATCAGTTTTATCTCACACATTCTATAATACATCAGGAAGCTTGATTGCCACATTGGCTTATTTCCTTAATATCATTAATATTCTCACTCCAAGCATTATTAAAAGTCCTGTTTTAAATAACAATCCTCATCTCTTCTATATTGGTACGGCATTACTCTATTATCTTTTGTCATCTATTCTTTTTGGAATGAGGGATTATCATGACTCCACTACTTAAACTTATTAAGAAACAGGACACTATTTCACTTATTATTTTGATTCTTCTTATTCCTGTAGTCACAAGATTAAATGGGAGAGTTAACTTCATCTATATTCTTCTTACAAGTAATTATATTACCTTGATTCTAAATATTGCGTGTCTTGTATTGATGTATAAGAAGATCATGATCATCAATGGGATTAACCATACTTTGATTACACGTAAGGGCTATATGAATACAAAACAAAATATCTATGCCTTTATGATCATGACTACACTTCTTTTCTTAGCTATTCTCTATAGCTTCTTATTTCTTGTATATGGTATCTCTCAAATGAGTATCAAGCTACTATTGATGTTAGTTATTTATACATTTCTATTTCTATTTGAGATATCCATTATTTACTTACAGTTCAATAGGAAATCAAATATTCTCTATATCGCTTTACCTATCATTATCAATCTTGCTTATCATTACATGTTCTTCTAGGAGGAAATAAAGATGTTGAAAGTCAATCATATTAAAAAAAGCTTTAAACAAAACATTGTATTAGAAGATATCAATCTAGAAATAAATACGGGAGAGTGTCTCTATATACATGGAAAGAATGGATGTGGTAAATCTACACTCTTTAAGATTATCTGCGATATTATTCAAACTGATTCAGGCACTATTGATAAGAAGCCTGATACATATATAGGTGCACTTATAGAAAACCCAGGATTTATTGAAAATGAAACTTTAAGATTCAATCATGAGTTTCTTGCTTCTATCAATCATAACTATAATGAAGAAAGAATAAGAGAACTATGTCATATGTACTCATTAGATTATGATAGTTCTTCAACACTTAAGAATTATTCTGTAGGTATGAGACAAAAAGCAGGTATTATCCAAGCGGTGATGGAAGATCAGAATCTTATTTTCTTTGATGAACCAACAAGAGGTTTGGATGAAGAGAGTATTATCGTATTTGAGAATATGGTCAATACACTAGTAGAAGGTGGTAAAAGTATAGTGATTGCATCACATGATCGCTTAGCTCGTGTTCACTATACTCATACCTATTTACTAGAAGAGGGGAAGCTTCAAAGTGAAGACTATTAAGAACTATGTTTCTCTCTTTATTCTATTTCTTATATGTAGAGAAGTATTTCATATCAACTTTATTGATTATGCAGATATCAAATACTTCTTTCCTCAAAGACCTATTTATATTGTATTTTCACTTCTAGTTAATTACTTATATTTAAAAATAGTATCTGATTGTATCTTCCAGTATATTGAAATAGATACATTATCGATCATCAGAATGGGAAGAAAGAAGTATCATACAACGATGTTCGTAAGAATAGTAGATACACTAGTTGTATTTGTTTTGTTTTCTATTCTCACTGATTTCTTCTTCTATGATATTTGTATCTTAGGACTTATAGGAACAGTCTTCATTGAAATAGTTGTAGGACTATGTATGTCTTTATTCTATAAAAGATTAGGAACGCATACGTTCATGATTACATTTATACTTATCATTTTTATTAAATATCTCATTACTTTGGCTTCAGGAATTATGTCTTGAAGCCTTTTGTGTTATGATTGTTTCATGGAGGTGTTTTATGAAGTTAATATTTTGTGATATGGATGGTTCATTGCTAAACAGTCGTTCTAAAATCTCATCACGAACACTAGAGGCACTTATTGATTTAGAAGAGAAGGGAATAGGCGTTATTCTCTCGAGTGGTCGTCATATTAATAGTTTAAAGAAATATGGTGATATGCTTCATTTTGAAAAATATCCAATGAGTGGCTATTCATGCAATAATGGACAAGCTTATCATGATCATCTAGGAGAGAATGTACTTGAACATGAACGCTTAAACTATGATGATTACTTAAAAGTAAGAAGATATGCGAAAGCACATCACTATGGCTTTATTGTCTATATCAATAATAAAAGAGTGATGTTCCACTATAATGAATCCTTGCTTGTTCGATTACTACATTTGCATATTCCGATACATGAAGATGCAATATTTGATAAATTTGTCTTTTATGGACGTCCTTCCTTTGACGTTAAGGGACTTGATTATACATGTTCTTTAGTTGATCCTTATTGGCTTGAAATAGGACCAAAAGGTGTAGATAAAGGAACAATGTTGGAGAGAATTGCACGTTTTCATCATATTGATTTAAAGGATACCATCGCTTTTGGAAATGGTGAAAATGATCTTCCTATGCTTATTAAGGCAGGAACAGGTGTCGCAATGGGTAATGCACTTGAACATGTGAAAGAACAATCCGATGCAGTATGTGATGATTGTGATCATGATGGAATAGGTAAATATCTGGAGGACTTACTATTATGATGAATATGTCAGATTATTATGATTTTTCAGGACAGAAGTTTGGATATCCTCTCTCTTTAAGTATCAACAGCTTTGATCGTCATATCTTCTCTAGACAAAAGAGTTTAGAACTCTCTTATGTCTTGCAAGGAGAATACCAGATAGTGACAGAGAAGTTTACTTCTAAACTATCAAAAGGTGAACTTGTGATGATTGCGCCCGGAGATATTCATTTGATTACGCATAAAAAAGATGGAGTGATTCTTACAATACATATAGATTTTGATCGCATGACTTCCGCAATGAGTGGGAATAGCACTGAAGCTTTTTCTACAATGATTGTCACAAATCAGGCTTATGATCAATTAAAAAATAAGATATCAGGAATTCTTAAACTTATTAGACAGGGAAACTATAACCTCTATACTCTTAATGCTTATATGATGGACATCCTTTCTATTGCTTCTCAGGTCTCTTTCTCTATGTCTTCCCTCCCTTTACAGGATGAAGCCCATAAGAACTATATGAAGGCTATTTTATATATCGATGCTCACTACAATGAGAACTTAACTTTAGGTGATGTGGCAGATACACTTTCATTCAGTTTAAGTTATACATCTAAATTATTTAAGAAGTTTACTGGTATTACCTTTGTCAAGTATTTAAATAGTGTACGTATTCGTGCTTCTTTAGAAGATTTACTAGAAGGAATCAAGAACATATCAGAAATATCAGATGAATGCGGTATGCCTAATTCTAAAGCCTATACAGAAGCGTTTAAAGAAATCTATGGCATATCACCGAGTAATTATAGAAAACGTTTTAAGAAGAATTTTGCACCTACAGAAGAAAGAGAAATGAATCTCGATAACTTTGATGAAATATTAGAAGATTTCATTAATGAAGAAGAAACTATCTACGAAGATGAGAAATGCAAGATTACTTTAAATGCAGAACATATTAAACTAGAAACAGAAGAAGAAATTAAAATGTCAAACAAAGGTAAGCGTATACAAATCGTTTTATAACAGTCATATATTGTCTTCTCTTAACACTAAGAAGGCAAAATATGACTGTTTTTATATAAAAGCATGATTTTTTATTCACAAGAGGAGTGATATAATGTGGACGAAAGAGAGGAAAATACAAATGAAGGAATTTTCACATTTATTTTCACCTATTAAAGTCGGTGAAACAGTTGTAAAAAACAGAGTTTTTATGCCTCCTATCAGTACAAACTTAGCTGATAAGGGTTATGTTACTGATGCATTAGTGGCTCATTATGCAGCTCGTGCAAAGGGTGGTGTTGGATTAATCGTTACTGAAGTCACTACAGTAGAACCAACATATATCTATTTACCTGGAGATATGTCTATTCATGATGATAGCTTTATTCCTGGATGGAAAAAATTAACTGAAGCTGTACATCAGTATGATTGTAAGATTCTACCACAGTTATTCCACCCAGCTTATATGGCTTTCCCAATTCCTGGTACACCAAGATTAATCGCACCAAGTAATGTAGGACCATATTATGCAAAAGAAGCACCACGTTCAGTCACTAAAGAAGAATTAAAGGTTATTATTAAACAGTTTGGTGAAGCAGCTTTAAGAGTTAAAACTGCAGGTGCTGACGGTGTTGAAATCCATGCAGCTCATGCTCATGGTTTATTAGGTGGTTTCTTATCTCCTTTATATAATAAGAGAACAGATGAATACGGAGGAGATATTTCTTGTAGATTAAGACTTACTTTAGAAGTTATTGAAGAAGTACGTAAAATGTGTGGTAAGGACTTTATTATTGATGTACGTATTTCTGGTGATGAATATACTGATGGTGGTTTAAACATCAATGATATGATTTATGTATCTAAAACATTAGAAGCAGCAGGTGTAGATATGCTTCATGTCTCTGGTGGTACAACTATCGCAAGAGGAAGTTCTATTCCAGCACCAGGAACTAAGATGGGTTCACATGCATTATTAAGTGAAGAAATTAAGAAGCATGTATCTATTCCAGTGGCAACAGTTGGACGTATTACTGAACCTTGGATTGCAGATGAACTCATTGCGAATGATAAAGCAGATATCTGTATGATGGGACGTGCTAACTTATGTGATGCAGAATTCGTTAATAAAGCAATGAATGGTCATGTAGAAGATATTAGACCATGTATTGGATGTTTACGCTGCTTAACAGGTATTATGTTTGGTAAACGTGTATCTTGTACAATCAACCCTTCATTAGAAATTGAAAACGAAGATACGATTACAGAAGCAGAAAACAAGAAGAATATTCTTGTGATTGGTAGTGGACCAGCAGGTATGGAAGCTGCATTTGTAGCACATAAACGTGGTCATCATGTTGTATTATGCGAAAAGGATGATAAGTTAGGTGGAGAAATGAACTTAGCTGCAGTACCTATCGCAAAACAGAATCTAACATTAGTTATCAAGTATATGGCTCATAAACTTGAAGGTGTTGATGTAAGATTGAATACAGAAGTGACTTTAGATATGTTACAGAATGAATTTAAGGATTATGAAGTCATTGCAGGTACTGGTGCTTCTCCAATCGTTATTAATCCATTTACTCAGTTCAAATCATGGATGACTGCAGATGATGTATTAGCTGGTAAACAGTTCCCAGGTCGTAAGATTGTAATTGTTGGTGGTGGATCAGTAGGTTGTGAAACAGCTGATTACTTAGCACCATTAATCAATGACTTATTCCCTAGAAATAGAGATGTCACTATATTAGAAATGGCAAATGGTGTCATGATGAATGAATCTGGACCAGGCAGAAGCTTACTTGTAAGAAGAATGATGCAGAAGGGTATCAAGATTATTACAAGTGCTAAAGTAGAATCAGTGACTGAAACTGAAATCAACTATACACTTGAAGGCGTTACTCATACAATCAAGGATGCAGATACACTTATCTTTGCAGCAGGTTATAAGAAGAACCCAGCTGTTGAAGAAATGCTTCAGGCAAGTGGTCTTAACTATCATATGATTGGTGATGCCCATGAAATTGGTAATATCAAGACAGCTATTACAGAAGCATATAACCTAACAAAAGACTTATAAAATAAACGGCCCTCTCAAAAATGAGAGGGTTTTTATTATTTGTGATATACAAATGTTCTAATGATTGATTGTAGTTCCTGTTTAGATTCCTTCTTATCTCCATTAAGCCATCCCATCATAATATAGTGAAGTGGTGTTAAGAAAGAAATCATGAAATATTTAAAGTATTTCTCAATAAATGGATTATTAAATACATGAAGAGAGATTTCATCTAGAAAACGCTGCTTCTCCTGTGATAAAAAATCCTGGTAGTACCACTTCTCTAATGTAATGAAGATAGTTGCATGCGCTTCATAGACATCAATTACTTTCATGATAAAATCATCAGACTCTATATACTGCTTGTCTTCTATTTTATCTAGATAAGTATACTTAAATAGATTAAAATAGATTTCTTTTAATACATCATCTTTGGAATGATAATAAAGATAAAATGATTGTCTAGAAAGACAGGCATTTTGACATATCTTTCCTACTGTGAGATCTTCATAATCACTCTCCTTCAATAATTCCACAGTGCTTTCATAAAGTTTCTTCTTCGCTTCTTTTTTCATATTGTAATCCGCCTTTAATTCAATTTTACCTTATTTAGAAGCAATAAAAAAGCATCAACTCTTTTGAAGTTGAAACTTTTCACTCTATATGTCATATTTTACATTTATTTGTTTTGAAAAGCTCTGTTATCTATCTCTATCACATTCCAAAATAAAGCATATCCATCTTTGCCGCCACTATTAGCCCAGGCACTTTCCTTATGGATTTCACCACGAGGACTCCAGTCATAATCATCTTCTTCACATGATTCTATATCAATATTCATAGAATCAAATGTCTTAGAAGCACTCTCATACAATGCCTTCACTGCTTCAACGTGTGTTTGAAATAGTCCTTCTACTTCAATGTTTTCTCCATTTTCCATGTCACCATAAATGACTGCATACATAGTAACACCTTCTTTCTTTTCTTATTATAATCTTATTTCTATGAAGTGTTAAATGATAAGAAAAATAATTTCTTATAAACATAATATTACCGTACTTATTTACAGAAAATTATGATAGAATGCATGTATATTATAACTAGGAGAAGAATATGAAAATAACAGATTTGATGAGTAAAGAAGCCATCAAGATTCATGGTCATGCCTCTAGCAAGATGGATGCAATTGATCAAATGGTGTCTTTAATGAATAAACAGGGCAATGTCTCTGATAAAGAAGCATATAAAGAAGCAGTTATAGAAAGAGAAAATCTTTCTACTACAGGTATGGTGGATGGTATTGCGATTCCTCATGCAAGAACAACTGCGATTACTCAAGCAGGTATTGCCGCAATGACACTACCTGAGGGTGTAGATTATCAATCTATGGATGGTCAGCCTACAACTCTTATTTTCTTGATTGGGGCACCAGATAATGGCGATAATGTACATTTACAGGTATTAAGTGAACTCTCTACATTACTAATGGATCATGATTTCTGTGAAGATTTAAAGAATGCGGGAACGCCTGAAGAATTCTTATCTATTATTGATTTAGCACAAAGTGCTAAACATGAAACAGAAGAAGTCAAACACCCTGAAGTCTTAGCAGTCACTGCCTGTCCAACAGGAATTGCTCATACATATATGGCTGCAGAAGCATTGGAAAAAAAGGCTAAGGAAATGGGTGTATCTATTAAGGTAGAAACACAAGGTTCAGTAGGGGTTAAGAATGAACTCACACAAGAAGATATAGAATACGCAAAGGGTGTTATTATTGCGGCTGATAAGAATATCTCTTTAAATCGTTTTAATGGTTTACCACTCTATAGCTGTCCTGTGGCAAGAGGGATTGATGAGCCAGAAAAGCTTATTCAGATTATCTTAGATCAACAAGCACCTATCTATAAAGGTGAAGAAGTAAAGGTAGAGAATAACCAAGAAAAGGGATGGCATATTCCTTATAAACATTTAATGAATGGTTTTTCTCATGCTTTACCTATTCTAGTTGCAGCAGGATTTATGAGTGTACTTGCAACTAAACTTACATTTAATACACAATTTGCGAATATACTGAATGTCTTTGGGAACATTCTTTACTTACTTGTATTACCCGTATTATCAGGCTATATTGCGATGAGTATTGCTGATCGTCCAGCTTTAGGACCTGGACTTGCATGTGGTTATATTGCCTATAGTGGTTTTACTTTAGCCTGGTTAAATAACCCTTATACTACTTTAAGTACATCAGGCTTCTTAGGGGCTATAGTAGGGGGCTTTATTGCAGGATATCTCGTACTTGCAATTGAGAAACTCTGTACTAAGATTCCAGATATGTTTGATGGTATTAAACCAGTCTTACTATATCCAGTATTAGGCGTATTATCATCAGGTATTGTGATGACAGTACTTAATACATATCTAGTGATTGCTCATTCATTTATTATGGAACGTGTGAATAACTTACCACTTATTTCATTAGTTATTATTGGGGCATCACTTGGTGCGATGATGTCTATTGATATGGGTGGTCCTGTTAATAAGTTTGCTTATTTATTTGCGAATGCTTTAGTTTTCACTAGAGCGAATAATGCGGCTATTATCATGGCTTCTGTTATGGGTGCTGGTATGATTCCACCTCTTGCGATTGGCTTTTCTACACTTGTATTTAAAGAAAAGTGGACTAAAGAAGAAAGAGGTACTACTTTAAAAAACATTATTATGGGCTTATCATTTGTATCAGAAGGGGCTATACCTTTTATGCAGAAAGATCAAAAACATGTCTTACCTGCATGTATCCTAGGTTCACTTATTACTGGCGCATTATCTGCTTACTTTAAGTGTGGAGTGATGGCACCTCATGGTGGTATCTGGATTATCTATTTGATGTCTAATCCACTCAAGTATGTCTTAGCACTTCTAGCTGGTGCAATTGTATCAGGTCTTATTATTACATTTACACACAAGTCTGAGTCATAACTCAGGCTTTTTT
>NZ_DBPF01000012.1:19334-20407 GCF_002299355.1 Catenibacterium sp. UBA627 | reverse complement strand
ACGAGTATCTGCAATCTAATCACAAAAGTAATATAACCTATATGGCACAGTAAGTCAATTATGAAAAAGAAAAAGCACAAAAGTTTAGATGGACACAAGAATAATTTTACATTTTACATTTCTCATGGAGGTATAAGTAAAAACTTTATATAATTAAATAAATGAGGTGATTACAATGAATAGATTATTACTATTACATGAATTACTTAATATGGTAAATAAAGACAAGTGGGCTGAAATATATAATCTAGACCATTATTTCAATATAAAACTATATGATTATAATTCTTTAGAGGATTATCAAGAAGCAATAGAAGATTAAGGTGATACTATGGGAAGAATAACAACACTATTTCAAACACTTAAAGATTTAAACAAAGATAGATGGGTGAGAAAATATAATCCTCACCAACAATTCTTTGTAGATGTTGATTGGTATGATACTGAAGAAGAATATTTAAATGCTTTGCGTGATGATTGGAAATCTGAAGCAGATCCATTTGATGAATGTGATCATTATGTTGATGTATCTAAATATGATAATTTTGAAGACTATGAAAAATCAGTTAATATATGCTTAGAACATCTTGAGTGGATTGAAGAAGTATCTAGATATGGTGACTTTGATATTGATCCACAAAACTATAAGAATGAAGATACTTATCTGGATGCTCTAACAAAGAGAATAAAAGAGAAGTATGATCCTGAAAATGAATTTTATTGTATTGATCCTCTAGATTATGATTCACCTTATGAGTATCAATATGAAATAGATGAAAGAATACATTGGCTGGAATTATATGATCCAAATCATCAATATCCTGTTGATCCAAGTGAATTTAGTGATGAAGAAGACTATGTAGAAGCTGTCAATGAGTGGAAAGACTATGTCGCAAAGCTTGATGCAGAATTAGATGAAGAAGAAGCTTTAGAGTCTGATGATATGAAAGACTATCGCCAAAAAGCGATGAAACAAATGTCTAGGAAACGACCATGCTTCACTCAGTATAGTTCATTGGATAAAGAAGTTTCTCAAGAGGGAAATGTCATTGAAGAAGATAAAAAGTTATGGG
>NZ_DBPF01000012.1:6999-19177 GCF_002299355.1 Catenibacterium sp. UBA627 | reverse complement strand
GATCCACATGATTATGATAATGAAGGAGACTATATGGATGCTATTCAGAATTTTATAAAAATGAAAATGAGATAAGAGAATAGTCGAAGTAAAGGTGACACTATGAGAAAAAGATCATTACTATTATATGCAGTGAGAGATATGATGAGAAAAGATAAGTGGGCTGAGAGGTATAACCCTGATCAAAGATTCAATGTGAGTCAGTATGATTATGAAACTGTCGCTGAGTATCTGGATGCACTTAGAGAAGAATGGAAAGAATATGTGGATCCATTTGAAATATGTGATGGGTATGTTGATGTTTCAAAGTATAAGAATTTTGAGAAATATGAAGAAGCAGCTCAAGAGTATTTAGATCGTCTTGATTGGAAGAAAGTTGAACCGGATTATGATAAATATGATGTAAATCCATTAGATTTTGATACTAAAGAACAATATCTTGATGCATTGTATCAGAAGGTAAGAGAAGAATATGATCCCTATGATGATTTTCCAGGACTTGATCCTAGTTCATTTGATTATCCTTTTGAATATGATTTTGCGATTGATGAAAGAAGGGAGTGGAAAGAAGAACATGATCCTGAAGATAAATATGATGTAGATCCAGGTGCTTATGAGTATGAAGATGATTATGTCGAAGCTATTAAAAAGTGGAAGCGCCATATAGCAAGACTTGATGCAAAATCCCCTTCTTATACAAGTAATCGTAATAAAGCGAAGAAACAATTGTCTAGGGAACGTTTAAGTGAATCTGAGTCTAATCTGGTTGATATAGAAGAAAATCCAACTGAAGAAAGTAAACAGTCCTGGGGGGATAAACATAATTCCTTTAACACATTTAGCTCTATAGATCCTATACAGTATGATCATGAAAGTGATTATTTAGATGATTTAAGAGTAAAATGGAAAGAATACTATGATCCATCTGATATGTATGATGTTGATCCACAGGATTATGATAGGGAAGAAGACTATATGGAGGCCATTAAACAATATATTAAATCCAAATATAGGTGAAGCTTTACTATGCTGATTTAGAATACTTCGACATGTAACTACCGCTTACATTTACGAATAACATAAAACTATTAAATATATTTACATTATTCGCAATAAAGTGTTGACAAAAAATAATATTGGACTATTATATAGGCATACATATGAAACAGAGCGTTGAACAAGATACGATTTCTAATCCGCTTCCTATAGAGAGCATCCAGCTGGTGGAAAGGATGCAGGTAATGATTATGGGACCATCCCTTGTGAGCTGTTTTCTTGAAAATAATAGTAAAGAAAGCCGTAATTTCTGCGTTAAAGAAATAGCATTCATGGGATGTGAAGTGGTGATGTGAATCACAATCTAAGTGGTACCGCGGAAACACAGGTTTTCGTCTTAGACAGGTCATTCTAAGACGAAAGCCTTTTTTATATCTGTTTTATATGTATAAAGTAATTCTGGGGGGAATTTATTTATGAATGGTTTACTTTTACTTGGATTAGCAGCCCTTATCCTAGTAGTAGCCTATCTATGTTATGGTCGCTATTTAGTAAAAACTTGGGGTATTGATCCTAATGCAACAACACCTGCTGTTGCGAAAGAAGATGGCACAGACTTTGTACCTACTAATAAATGGTCAGTCTTTGCACATCAGTTCTCATCTATCGCTGGTGCTGGACCAGTTACTGGACCAGTTATGGCTATGGTATTTGGTTGGTTACCTGCATTCTTATGGGTAGTCATCGGTGGTGTATTCTTTGGTGCTGTACAGGACTTCGGTGCACTTTATGCTTCAGTTAAATCTGAAGGTAAGTCAATGGGTCAGATCATCGAAAAATACATTGGTAGAACTGGTAAGAAATTATTCTTCTTATTCTGCTGGGTCTTCACATTAATCGTTATTGCTGCATTCGCAGATATGGTTGCTGGAACATTCAATGGTTTCAGTGCTGAAGGAGCTAAGCTTGCACCTAATGCCAGTGCTGCTTCTATCTCTATTCTTTATGTATTTGTTGCTATGGCATTTGGTTTATTATTACGTAAGGTTAACTTAGAAGGTTGGCCAAAGGTTGTACTTGGAATTGTCTTAATCGTTGCAATGCTTGCAGTGGGTATCAAATTCCCTGTATATGCAACTAAAACTACTTGGATTTATTTAGTATTTGTTTATATTTTCTTTGCATCTGTTACACCAATGTGGTTATTAAAAGGTCCACGTGACTACTTAACTACATTCTTATTCATCGGTATGATTGCTGCTGCAGTTGTAGGTGTATTCTTAAGTAACCCAACTGTTACTGTACCAGCATTCACTGGATTTAAAACAGCTACAGGAAGTTACTTATTCCCAACATTATTTGTAACTATCGCTTGTGGTGCTGTATCTGGTTTCCATTCTCTTGTATCTTCTGAAACATCTTCTAAGATGGTTAAGAATGAAAAAGATATGCTTCAGGTTGGTTATGGTTCAATGTTATTAGAATCATTACTTGCTGTATTAGTTATCGTAATCGTTGGTTCATTACCAAACTTAAAACAGACTGGTGTCTTAGATACAGCTCTTGCTAACATGGCTTTAGCTGATACTGCCACACCTTTCACTAAGTTCTCTGCTGGTGTAACTGGTTTAGTAGCACAGCTTGGTTTACCACAGTCTTGGGGACTTTGTATCATGACTATGTTCGTTTCTGCTCTTGCATTAACTTCATTAGATGCAGTTGCTAGAATCTCACGTATGTCTTTCCAGGAATTTTTCGAAGTAGAAGAAGGAGAAACACCATCACAGTTAGTATCAGTCTTAACTAATAAATATGTCTCTACACTTATTTCACTTTTCTTTGGCTATTTATTAAGCTTAGGCGGATATGTTAACATCTGGCCATTATTCGGTTCAGCAAACCAGTTACTTGCTGCAATGGTATTAATTTCACTTGCTGTATTCTTAAAGGTTACTGGAAGAAAAGGTTTCATGTTATATGTACCAATGGCTTTAATGTTTGTTGTAACTATGACTGCATTAGTACAGGCTATTTATGGTATCTGCATGAAGTTATTCGTAACTGGTGGTTTCATGATCATGACAGATGGTCTACAATTAGTCGTTGCCGTATTATTAGTTGCTCTTGGTCTTATGATTACTTTCCATTCAACTGGTAAGTTAGTGAATTCAAAAGCTGAATAATAATTTCTGAAGTCCCTACTTGTAGGGGCTTTTTTATATGCATTTAAAATGTTAGAGAGAGTCTGAATCTCATGTAATTATATGTAATCATTTACAAAATAAATATCTTTACACATGTCATGAAATTATAATGTATTTTCATATTGAGACAATTAATACACTTAGGGAAATAACAAAAATAGAACTTTTTTTACTCATGAAAATGTGAAAAATGCCACTTTTTAAATTGTTAAATTCATAAATAACTATAATTCTATTACATATTGACAGAAATTTACAAAATGGTATTGACGAGTGAAAAAATGTTTTTTAAAATAGATTTGTGTCTAGAGAGCGGACACAGCAAACTGCCCTGAAGCATGTTCTATAACTAGTCATGTAGAGTATGCTGGTTCCTAGAACCGGGGCACTTTGTTTGAATATTCAGACATGATTCTTAGGAGTCATGTTTTTTTCTTATTGAGAAAATAATTGTACCCCTTTTGATAAATACTATATAATACCTAAGGTTATCGAGGGAGGAAATTATGAAACGCTTACAAATGAAATACAATTGTATCCAGTTCTTATATTGGATTACTAACTGTACGATTTTTGGCTATGTAGCCATCTTCTTACAATATAAGGGATTAACGAATACAGAAATAGGGATAGTGACTGCTATGGGAAGTATCATGATGCTTTTGCTTTCCGCAAATATCTCTAACTTACCAAATAAGTATGAAGCACTCACACCACATAATGTTATCTTAGGAATCTATGCTATACTATTTGCATCATTTAGTGCTCTTTACTTTATGACACTACCTAAAGTAGTTGTCATGGTACTATATATCGCATTATTATTCCTAGTTACTTGTGTTGTTCCATTCTTATCACAATTCGCAATGGATTATGTAAAAATGGGTAAAGATATCAACTTCGGGCTTGCAAGAGGACTTGGGTCATTCTCTTATGCATCAAGTGCCTTTTTAATGGGATACTTAGTAGAATGGTTAGAACCATCTGTTATTTATATTGTCTTTATTATTTCAAGTATTCTATTTATCATTAATTTGTTGATTCTCCCACACTCTACTATTAAGAATGAGTCAACAGAAAAACCAGCCAATCCATTTGGCTTGATTACTAAATATAAGAAGTTCTTCTTCTTTCTATTAGGGTTTGGATTTGCGATTGCAGGTGCTACTTCTTTATCTACTTATTTAATTAATATAGTTAAGAAGCTAGGTGGGGATTCATCATTCTATGGTATCGCCATATTCTTTATGGCAGCAAGCGAAACACCATTCATGACGATGACTTATCGCTTAAAGAAAAGATTTGGACCTGAGAAGCTTATTGTCTTTGGTCTCATTATGTATATCTTTAGAAACTTCCTGATTGCATTAGCACCTAGCCTATTTGTCTTATTAATAGGTATGGTATTCCAGGGATGTTCTTATGGATTGCTTTTTGCTACTTATACATATTATTGTAATGATGTCTTGTCTGAAGCAGATCAGATGGCAGGACAGACACTTATTACAATGATGGCTAATGGTTTTGGGTTCTGCTTAGGAAATTATTTAGGTGGTGTTTTACAGGATACATTGGGGTTAACAAGTATGCTGATCTTTGCAATGATTGTTACACTTATTGGTGCATTGATTGGCGTATATACGTATAAATTCATGAAAGACTAGAGGAAGAGAAATCTTCCTTTTTTTAATATGACATTAATTAAATACAAAAAATGAGCGTAAAGGGTTACGTAATGGTATAAAAATGATATAATTATCACGTTATGAAAATATAACACTTTTTTATGATTATTGTATTTCTTCATTTCTTCTTAAGAAACAAAATGTTTTAAGTAATGTGATTTTTTACAGTTATGGGAGGAATAAATGTACAATAATAGTAGATACACTACAGAAGAGGGGGATAGAGTTGAACTTTTTACAGAAATTAGGTAAATCTCTGATGCTTCCGGTGACCATTATGCCACTGGCTGCATTACTAAAAGGTATTGGCTACTGGATTGACCCCTTGGGATGGGGAGTGAATAATCCGTTCGCTGCTTTTTTGATATTATCAGGTGGTGTCGTGATTGATAATCTTCCTATACTATTTGCGATTGCAGTTGCTATAGGAATGACAGATAAGAAAAATACAGCGCTTTCTCTTGCAGCTGTCATCAACTATCTGATGATTACTAAAATATTATCACCTGAAGGTATTTCACTTATATCAGGTCTTCATATAAGCAAGGTTGCACTGGCATTTCATGATACAAGTAATGCCTTTATAGGTATTATAGTAGGACTTATAGTGGCATATTGTTTTAAGAAGTTTAATCATATTGAACTGCCAGGACCTCTTTCATTTTTTAGTGGTGAGAGATTTATTCCTATTATATCAGGTCTTGTTACACTTCTTTTTGCCGGTGTATTTATCTATGTATGGCCATTACTTTATGATGCATTTATTCATTTTGGAACATGGATGTCACATTTAGGACCAATGAGTGCAGGTCTCTATGGATTCTTTAATAGACTCCTTATACCTACAGGACTGCATCATGCATTAAATTCAGTATTCTGGTTCAATGTAGCAGGCATTAATGATAT
The DNA here is from genome assembly GCF_002299355.1 of Catenibacterium sp. UBA627. Taxonomy (NCBI): domain Bacteria; kingdom Bacillati; phylum Bacillota; class Erysipelotrichia; order Erysipelotrichales; family Coprobacillaceae; genus Catenibacterium; species Catenibacterium sp. UBA627. The sequence goes on along the minus strand of NZ_DBPF01000012.1, from coordinate 13,386 downwards.
AGGACGTTTCTGGGGCACAGTATCTGGAGGAATCAAAGGAATCACAGGTATGTATCAGGCAGGCTTTTTCCCTGTTATGATGTTTGGCTTACCTTGTGGGGCATTGGCTATTTATCAATCAGCTGATAAAGAAAATAGAAAGAAAATAGGTGCATTGATGTTCTCTGCAGCACTTGCTTCTTTTTTGACAGGTATTACAGAACCGTTGGAATTCTCTTTCATGTTCTTAGCACCAAGTCTCTATATCGCTCATGCTATTATGACTGGTATAATGATGTTTATTGCAGCAAGTATGCATTGGCTGGCAGGATTTAGCTTTTCTGCAGGGCTTATTGATTATATATTAAGTTTTAAGGCGCCATTTTCTTATCAGGCTATTCATTTGATTCCTTTAGGAATTATCTGTGGTGCACTCTATTATGTCGTATTTAGAAGTATGATTCTTTATTTTAATCTCATGACACCAGGAAGAATGAAAGAAGAAACAAAAGAAGTGAAGACAAGTCTCGCATTTGACTATGATGATCTCGCTATTTCTTTTGTAGAAGCACTTGGTGGTAGAAGTAATTGTTTATCTGCAGACGCATGTATTACACGTTTAAGACTCGAAGTCAAGGATACAAGTCTCATTAATAGAGATGAGATTACACGTCTAGGCTTTGATCATGTGGTGGAGGCAGGAGAACACTATGTGCAGATACTTGTTGGTACACATGCTCAGTTTATAGCAGATGCGATGAACGATATATTAATGTAAAGGGGAATATTATGAGAATAATCAAGATCTTCAATAATAATAGTGTTGCCGCTATTTCTCCAGAACTAGGTGACATTATTTTAACCGGTTCAGGTATTGGTTTTCAGAAGAAAGTAGGGGATGTCGTAGATTCTCAAAAAATTGAGAAGACTTATCTGTTTAAGGAAGATCCACATAAAAGATTAGAAAGAGAAGATAATATCTCTCCAGTCTGTTATGAAATTACCAATCAGATTGTCTCACGTGCGATTAAGAAGCTTCGTTCACGTTATTATGGAGAAATATTCCTAACAATGACTGATCATATCTCATTCGCATTAAAACGCAAGATGGAAAATATCAAACTGCCTTATGTCGTACTTGGAGATGTCAGTGTTCTTTATAAAGATGAATATGAAATTGGCTTATGGGCATTAAGCTATATTAAGAAGAAAACAGGTATTACATTGGATCTAGAAGAAGCCAACTATATAGCACTACACTTAGTGAACTTCTCAATGGACAATAATACCCATAATGCGACTAAGATACTAAGCTTTGTGACTGATATTATCGGTATTATTGAAAATAGTATGAAGGTGACTATTTCTCCTCAGTCTTTAAGCTATGCAAGACTTTCTACTCATCTCAAATACTTAGCTGAACGTATCTTCACAGGAGAGGAAATCAACCTAAAAGACACAACAGAGGATATCAGAGAACTCTTAAAAGAGAATCTAAGATTATCCATGTGCATTAACCGTATTGTGAAACATATTAAAGATAAATATAAATATGATGTATCACCGGATGAGCAGACATTCTTATGCATCCATATTAAACGTATCATGCAATAATTGATGAAAACGCTTGTAATATAAAAAATATACTGCTATACTATTCAAGTAAATGTGGATTGTTACTCTAAGCAGGCAAGACCAAATAAAGATTATGACACCTTTTTTGTCATACTTTATTTGGTCTTTATTTTTTGTAAAAATCCATGTTGAATACTCATTTTACAATTTTCAAGGAGCATAAAATGAGAAAAAATATAAAAGAAAGGAGAACATGATGAAAGGAAAGAAAGTCATTACTTATGCAGTAAGTTTTCTTGTTGCATTAGGCTGTGTATCTGCTTTTCCAATGACTGTACAGGCAGATACAGGGTATGAAGTCTATCCTAATCCTCATACAATGAGCTATTCAAATGGGGATTATGAAATGACTAGTCAGGTCAATGTTGTCTATGAAGATGGTATTGATGCTGATACAAAAGCAAGACTTAATGAAGTTCTTGCATTAAAAGGCATGAGTGCAAGTGTTTCTAGCGAAAAGAAAGCGGGAAAGACAAACATTCTTGTTGGTATTAAGAATTCTAACCAATATGTAGATCAGCATTTTGGTTCTTATTCTAATTCAGGCTTATTTGATAAGCTTGATTCATATGCTTTAAAGTCAGATAAGGGCACTATTTCTATCTTAGGAAAAGATACAGATGCTGCTTTTTATGGCCTTACAAGCTTATATCACATTTTTAAGCAGATAGAGGGGAAAACAATTAGAAACTTCTCTATCGAAGACTATGCGGATGTTGCAAGCCGTGGATTTATTGAAGGTTATTATGGTAATCCATGGTCAACAGAAGATCGTTGTAAATTGATGGAATGGGGTGGCTATTATAAGCTTAACTCATATTTCTATGCTCCTAAAGATGATCCAAAGCATAACGCTAAGTGGCGTGAACTTTATACTGATCAGGAAATTGAAACAAAGATCAAACCACTTGCTGAGGCTGGAAACAAATCTAAATGCCGTTTCGTATTTGCCTTACATCCTTATATGAATAACGCTATTCGTTATAACTCTGAAGAAAACTATCAGGCTGACTTAAAGGTTATGCAGGCTAAGTTTAAACAGGTTATTGATGCTGGTGTTCGTCAGATTGCGATTCTTGCAGACGATGCTGGCAACGTAGGTGGCGCTAATTATACAAGAACATTGACAGATATGTCTAACTGGCTTAAAGAATTACAGCCTTCCTACCCTGGCTTAAAGCTCACATTACCATTCTGTACTCAGGAATATATGGGATGGGGTCAGTCTTACTATCGTGACTTCCCTGAAAACGTACAGATTATCATGACTGGTGGACGTGTATGGGGTGAAGTAACTAATAACTTTACTTCTTCATTCACTAATACTGCAGGTCGTGGTCCTTATATGTGGATCAACTGGCCATGTACTGATAACTCTAAGAAGCATCTAATCATGGGTGGTTATACAACATTCCTTCATCCAGGTGTTGATCCTTCTAAGATACAGGGTATTGTATTAAATCCAATGCAGCAGTCTGAACCAAGTAAGGTTGCAATATTCGGTAATGCATGTTATTCATGGAATATCTGGCAGACTGAAGAAGAAGCGAATAAGTGCTATAATGCTTCATTCAAATATGTGGATCATAATGGTTATGAAGAAACAGCAGCTTCAACTGCTTTAAGAGAATTATCTAAGCATATGATCAACCAGAACATGGATAGCAGAGTGACTCGCTTAGAAGAATCTGTTGAATTAAAAGAAAAACTCAATGCATTCAAGACTAAAGTAACTAAAGGTGAAAAGATCACTGATGAAGAATTTGATGACCTCATCAACGAATTCACAGTATTACAGAATGCATCTAAGACTTATCGTGAAAGCGGTAATGAAAGAATCAAGTCTCAGATTGTTTACTGGTTAAACTGCTGGGATGATACAACAAATGCTGCATTAAACTATATTAAAGGTATTAAAGCTGCACAGAATGAAGAAGACAATGCAACTATCTGGGATTATTATTCAACAGCACAGGCTGCTTTTGAAAAGAGCAAGTCTTATGGTTTCCACTATGTAGATCATTTAGAATATGCTGAAGTAGGTGTACAGCATATCGTACCATTCATTAAATCACTTGATTCATACTTATCTGAAATTGCATCTACAATCGTTAATCCAGATAAACAGATTGCGAAATATATTACTAACCGTGAAGATACTCCAGATGGTAAGGAAGATAACATCTTTGATGGTAATGCTTCTACAGAATTAGTTTACAAGAGCCCTAATACTATTTCTACAGGTACTTATGTAGGTATCAAGTATTCTAAGGCTATTGATGTAAACCATGTAATCTTTAGAATGGGTGCGAACTCTAACCCTAGAGATACATTCTTAAAAGCGAAAGTACAGTATACAACTGATGGTAAGAACTGGACTGATGTCAATGATACAGAATATGACTTACCAAACAATGTAGAATTAACAGACCTTAACCTTAAGGGTGTTAAGGGTATCCGTATGATTGCAACTGAAGATAAGAGTAACACTTGGTTAGGTGTAAGAGATATCTTAGTTAACCCAACGACTACTCCTTCTACAAGCACTGATAAGGGTACATTATCTATGACTAAGATTGGTGTAAAAGGTGGTTCATTAGATAACTTATTAGATGATAATGAATCTACATATGCGCATTTTGCAGAATCTCCATATAAAGCAGGAGAAATCAAGGACTATATTCCAGTAGATGCTGCAGTGACTCTTACATTCAATAATCCTAAGAAGCTAGGTACGATCAACTTCGTACAGGATAGTGGTACTGATAAGATCACTAGATATGCATTAGAATACAGTGTTGATGGTACTAACTGGAAGACATTAAAAGAATATGCTGGTGATGCCACTGTTCATTTAAATGTTGAAGACCAGGATTTGACTGCTAAGGCTATTCGTGTAAGAAACCTTGAATTACATCTTCAGAGTGATACAGCAGGTTATTGGTGGAAGGTAAAGACATTCAACCATACTGATGTAGTGAATGAATATGATGACAAGGCTGTTTATACAAATACTGACTATAAGTTACATTCTAAGAGTACATTAGATCGTACTGATTTAGTGTATACAAAAGAAATGACTTTAGCACCTAAACAGTATGTAGGTGTAAAGTTAGCACGTGTTAAAGATCTAAAACAGTTAGAGCTTGATTATACAGGTGATGTTGTATTAGAAGCTTCAGTGAATGCACATGACTGGGTAGAAGTCACTGATTTAAATAACAATCTTCCAGATGCACGTTATGTACGTTTGATCAATAAGAAGAGTTCTGATGTGAAGTTAACTGTTAATAAGTTTGTGGTACATTCTACAGAAGTCAGAGCACCATACTTATATAAGACAACTATGACTGTTGACCCTTCTTGGGGTGTTATAGAAGATTCTAGAAACAATGGGGCTGCATTTGATGGCAACATTGATTCTACAACTGAATTTGGTGACCTTCCACAGAAGGGTCAGTATATTATCTATGACTTAGGTCAGATGAGAAATATTGATAAGATTGCCATGTATTGTCAGGATAGTGCAGTGAACTATATCAGAGATGCTGTGATTAGTGTTTCTAGTGATTTAGAAAACTGGACAGATGTTGTGACAATTGGTGATGGTGTTGAAAACATTGGTGATGCAGGTGTTCAGTGTATCGATTCTGATGCAGGATACAGAGCATCTAGTACATATCCAAATAAGGTTTATGTATCAGGTACTGCAGATCATGTACCAGCTCGTTACTTAAGAATCTTATTTACTGCATCTAACAACAATAGAGCTGTTGTATTCAACGAAATCATGATCAATGATGGTGAATATGCACCAGAAGACAATGACCCTACATTTGAATCTAATGTAACAGAAGCAAAAGGTTACAAGCCTCAGTATATGATTGATGGTGACCTATTAACTTCTTATAAGCCTGGTTCAAATAAAGCAGGTTACTTAACTTATACTCTTTCTGATAGATTAAATGTGAAGAAATTCAACATTATCCAGAAGGGTGAAATCAGTAATGCTAAGGTATATGCACTCATTGATAAAGAAGTGACTACACGTAACGTTCCTGAAGAAGATAAGGAATGGATTCAGTTAGGTACTTTAAGAAAGTCACTTAATGAATTCTATGTACCTCGCGGTAATGTTTATAAGTTAAAGTTTGAATGGGAAGAAAATAGTATTCCTACAATTTCTGAAATCATCAGCTTAACTGATGATGAATTCAAGAGCGAATGTGCTAAGGATCTTAAGGATTATATCGATTCATTAAAAGTAGAAGAAGATAAATACACGACTGCAACTTATGAAGCATATAAGACTGCTAGAGTGGCTGCACTTAATGTTTATAACACGCAGATGGGTGAAAAGGATGCATTAGAAGAAGCAAAAGCTCACCTTAAAGCCTCTTATGATGCATTAGTGGCTCGTGGTGATGTCAAAGCATTAGAAGCAGAAATCAAGGCATTAGAAAAGCTTTCAAAGGATGACTATACTGAAGAAAGCTATAACGCTCTTATGAAAGTAAAAGCAGATGCTGAAAAACTTGCTAAGAACAAGGATGCATCTGTTGAAGAAGTCAATGAAATGTTAGAAGCATTACGTAATGCGAAAGCTGCTCTTGTTACTAAGGCTTCTATCAGCAAGAAGACATTAAGAGACTATATCGATTCTAATAATTTGAAGACTCTTGATACTTCACTTTACTTAACTTCAACAGTTAAGCCTTTCCAGGATGCTTTAAAGAACGCAGAAGATATCTTGAATAAAGAAGATGCAACTGT
>NZ_DBPF01000012.1:6470-6870 GCF_002299355.1 Catenibacterium sp. UBA627 | reverse complement strand
GCTTCATTCAAGGAAGAAGACTATACAGCTTCTAGCTATAAGGCATTCTTACCAGTATTAGAAGAAGTTAAGGAAGCATTAAAGGCTGAACATACAAGTGAAGAAATCACTGCATTAACTGAAAAGTTAGATGCAGCTTCTAAGAAACTTGTAAGAAGAGGCAATACTGCTGAACTTGATCTATTACTAGCTCAGGCTAAGAATACAGATAGTAAGTTATATACACAAAAGAGCTATAAGAACTTATTAGAAGTCATCAAGGCTATTGAGGAAGAACTAGAAAATAAAGAAGAATTAACTCAGGAAGAAGTAGATGCACTTACTAAGAAGTTAAGTGATGCGATGGCTCAGTTAGAAAAGAACCCTGAAATCACTCCAGAAACTCCTTCTAAACCATCTA
>NZ_DBPF01000012.1:2614-6434 GCF_002299355.1 Catenibacterium sp. UBA627 | reverse complement strand
ACCTTCTAAACCTGGAACTGGTACTGAAACAACTAAACCAAACAAAAAACCACAGACTGGTGATTCTACTATGTTAGGCTTAGCTGCATTCTTTACTATGATTTCATTATTAGGTTATGTTCTTTTAAAGAAGAAAGAAGCATAAGATAAGGGAAGAACTTCGCAAGAGGTTCTTCTTTTTTGCCTTTTTGCGAAGGTGATTTGCAGTAATTGTATTTTTATTATAAAATAGTTTCATTAGGGGAATTGATATGACAAAAATACAAGAAAAACTATTAGAAGCATTAAGTGCTTCTTTAAAGGGTGAGAGTGTTGAATGGGAACCACTTTCACAAGAAGAATTATCAGAATTATATAATCTTGCACATATTCATCAAATATTACCTTTGGTTTATGAAGCAGTTTATAAATCTCAGGGTGTGAACCCACAGGTCAAAGCTATTTCTATGCGTGCAGCTATGACTCAGGCACTTTCTACAAGAGATTTCTTACAGCTTGTTAGTAAGATGAATGAAGCAAAACTTTATCCATTAGTGGTAAAGGGTATTATTGCAAGAAAACTTTATCCTATTCCTGATGAAAGAGTATCGGGGGATGAGGACTTATTGATTACTAAAGAATTATTTCCTACTTACCACCAGTTCTTCACTGAACATAATTTAGTGACAGGAGATGATTTAGAACCTTATGAAGTCCCTTATCAGTTAAAGGGTAGTTCACTCTATATAGAACTTCATAAGACACTTTTCCAGGAAGAATCAGTTGCTTATGGGTCATGGAATCAGTTTTTTGAAAAAGCCCATGAGAGACGTACTACAGAAGTAATAGAGGGTGTGGAAGTATCGACTATGTGTCCAACAGATCATTTCTTATTTCTTATACTTCATGCCTTTAAACACTTCCTTCATAGTGGTGTAGGTATTAGACAGGTCGCAGATATTATGATGTTTGCCTCTCACTATGAGATTGATTATGACTCTATTTTTAATGATCTTCAGAAGATTCATCTAGAAGTCTTTGGGGCAACATTATTATCTATTGGTAAGAAGTATCTACACGATGCACCTATTCCCGATAAGTATTTAGAATTAAGTGAGAATATGGATCACTTATTAGAAGATATACTTGATGCAGGGGTATACGGTAATAGTTCTATGAGTCGTAAACATTCAGCTAATATGACACTCGAAGCGATTACTTTAGATGCACAAGGTAAAAAAGCCCATGCTTCTTTAAGAAGTACACTCTTCCCAAGTCGTAAGGACCTAGTAGGAAGATATCCTTATCTAGAAAAGCATGGTTATTTATTGCCTATTGCATGGTTCTCACGTATAGTGACATATATGAAGGAATCTTCATCAAGAGAAGATAATAAAGCGACAGAAACAATTAAGATAGGGAAAGAACGTGTCGCTTTAATGAAAGAATATAAGATCATCAAATAGAAGTGAGGGACAAAGATGAAGAAAATATTGAATTTCATAACTGATCATCGATTTATTATCGGTATACAGGCAGTATTAAGTATTATACTTGTGGTAAGTATTGCGTTAGTTAATATCTTGCCAATGCGTTTCTTAATAGTGATAGGGGCATTTCTAGCAATTCTTACATTACTTATGTATTTATTCGCAAAACCTAGTTCTATTGAATCTAGAAATGTTCAGATCAGACCACTTATTGGTAAGATTATTTCTGTAGTTATTAGTATTTTCTTACTTGTGTGCTGTGTATTTATTCAAACAGGTAAGGCAGCCGTTAATCAGGTAACAAGTGAATACGATTATGTCACATATTCTCTCGTCGTAAAGAAGGAGAGTCCTTATCATAAGGCTGAAGATATCTTAAATAAGACCGTGGCTTATAATCCTAATGGAACAAAGATCAATGAAGCATTAGATAGACTAAGTAAAAAAGTATCTAGTTATGGTATTAGTGAATTATATGGTGTAGAAGCAGTTGTGGATGCACTTTATAATAAACAGGCAGATGCCATTCTTATGAATGAAGGATCTCGTACACTCGTGAATGAATACAAAGAGTCATTCGATAAGGATACAAGAGTCATCTGGAGCTGCAAGTTTAAATCTTATAATAAGATTAAAGAAGAAAAGACACTAGATATCTTAAAAGATCCGTTCTGCGTTTATATTTCAGGTATTGACTCTCGTGGTAGTGTTCAGGAAGTATCACGTAGTGATGTTAACATCCTTCTAACAATCAATATCCCTGCTCATCAGGTACTTGTGACAAGTATTCCTCGTGATGCATGGGTCACTCTTGCTGATGCGAAAGCGAAGGATAAATTAACACATTCTGGTCTGACAGGTACACAGAATACTGTAAAGACTGTAGAAAAGTTCTTAGATGTTGATATCAGCTATTATGCACGTGTGAACTTTGAATCATTAGTGAAAGTTGTAGATGCCTTAGGTGGTATTGATGTTTATTCTGATAAGAACTTAGAAGCCTGGACAGGGCAGCCTATTAAAGAAGGCTGGAACCATATGAATGGTCAGATGGCTCTATCATTCTCTAGAGAACGTCATGCCTATACGAGTGGTGATCGTCATAGAGCACAGAACCAGCAGGATGTATTACAGGCTATTATTAAGAAAATGGCTTCTCCTGCTATCATTACTCATTATACGGATATTCTCAATGCGATTGATGGTACATTCGTCACTGATATGCCAATGAATGAAATGGCGCGTGTGGCCAATGATCAGCTCAATACGGGTGCTGAATGGTCATTCCAGAAATCTATGGTATCAGGTAGTGGTAAGATGATGAGGGGTGGCTATTATATGCCTAACACGAACTTGTATTATATGATTCCTGATGAAAATAGCGTTAAACAGAATAAAGAATATATTAAGAAGATGTTGAAGGGTGAAAGCTTCACGGCACAATAAGCAGACTTTGGTCTGCTTTTTTCATAAACAATAGGTTTCATATGTCCATGGATGTAAAGTTGAAAATAGTACAAATAAAGTTTTTTACAGACCAAATAGTAGTATACAGACATTTAAAACTATAAAGTTGTATAAAAAAATACTTAAACACCTCTAAATAGGCTTTATCAAGCCTCTACACATATCACCCTATATAAATATAGGGTATAATAGTAATTGAAATTTGATGCAATATATGAAGGTTTTATGTAGGGTATATTGACGAGTTTACAAATAAATGGTAATTTGTACATTGACAAAAAAGGAAGGGATAAAATGCACAGGTTTAAAGATAATCGAGTGATGTATCAGCGTATGTTGTTCTTGATGATCTTAGATGCGATGTTTACCGTACTTGCTTCGTTTGTAGCCGTTTTAACAAGAATGGAGTTCAAAATTGATTGGTGGGTATGGAATAACTATTTAGAGATTGTTGGGATTGATATATTAATTACGCTTGTTGTTTATTATGTATTTAGGCTTTATAAAAGTATGTGGAGGTATGCTTCTATTATAGAGGTCAGACGATTGCTTCTAGCAGTTATCTGTTCTGATTTTTTCAGAATGCTTCTCTATGTATTTGTATTAAAGGTAGAACTGCCACGTTCATGGTATATTCTTGAACCATGTATGCTTCTTATATTGAGTTCTACTTTGCGTTTCTTATATCGTGGAATGCGTTCAATGAAAAATGACAGTCCACTATTTGAACAGGACAAGCATTTAATCAATGTAATGATTATAGGAGCTGGGGAAGCAGGTAATATGCTTCTTAGAGAAATCAAGAGAAGTTCTCATCTTCCAATGAAGGTTGTATGCTTCATTGATGATGATCCGCTTAAACAGGGTTATTATATGAATGATGT
>NZ_DBPF01000012.1:1245-2527 GCF_002299355.1 Catenibacterium sp. UBA627 | reverse complement strand
GCATTACCATCTGTTTCTATCAATCAAAGAAGAGAATTGATGAATATCTGTAATGATACAGGATGTAAGATCAAGATTCTGCCAGGTATTTATCAGTTGATGAATGGGGAAGTGAAGGTTTCTAAGCTTAGAAATGTTGAGATTGAAGACCTTTTAGGAAGAGATCCGATTTCAGTTAATATGAATCAGATTGCCTCATATGTAGAAAATAGAACAGTTATGGTGACTGGTGGCGGAGGGTCTATTGGTAGTGAGTTATGTAGACAGGTCGCTGCGAGACATCCAAGAAAATTGATCATTGTAGATATTTATGAGAATAATGCCTATGATATTCAGATGGAATTAAGAAATGCACATCCAGAATTGAATCTAGATGTACGTATTGCATCTATTCGTGATGGAGAAAAAATTGATGCTTTATTTAATGAATTAAGACCAGAAGTGGTGTATCATGCAGCCGCCCATAAGCATGTACCACTTATGGAGGATTCTCCTAATGAAGCAATTAAAAACAATGTCTTTGGTACTTTGAATGTTGTAAAAGCTGCAGACAAGTATCATGTTAAGCGTTTTGTACAGATTTCTACAGATAAAGCAGTTAATCCAACCAATATCATGGGAGCAAGTAAACGAATGTGCGAGATGATTATTCAGGCATTCAGCCGTCATTCTCATACGGTATTTACAGCTGTAAGATTTGGGAATGTATTAGGATCTAATGGTTCTGTTATTCCTTTATTTAAGAAGCAGATTGCACATGGTGGACCTGTGACAGTGACTGATAAGAATATTATCCGTTATTTCATGACTATTCCAGAAGCTGTATCACTCGTTATGCAGGCAGGTATATTTGCGAAAGGTGGAGAAATATTCGTCCTAGATATGGGTGAACCGGTCAAGATTGATGATCTAGCAAGAAATCTAATCAAGTTATCTGGCTTTACTCCTGATGTAGATATTCCAATCATCTATACAGGATTAAGACCTGGAGAAAAACTATATGAAGAATTATTGATGGATGAAGAAGGTTTACAGAAGACAGAGAATGGTTCTATTTTCATTGGTCATCCTCTAGATTTTGATGAAGAAGTTTATTTTGAACAATTACATCATCTAAGAGGTACGATTGATGATATGCATCAAGATGCAATCCGTGATGAAGTACGCAAGATTGTCTCTACTTATCATCCAGAATTAGGGGGAAAATAATGGAACAGAATACAAGAGATATACATGGTATCAAGTTCATCAGAGATGAAGATTTCATCTTAAGAGAGATTGC
>NZ_DBPF01000012.1:677-1150 GCF_002299355.1 Catenibacterium sp. UBA627 | reverse complement strand
TTTGATCATCCAGTGACTTATGATGAAGTATTAGATGAAGTATATAAAGAATATGAAGACCCTGAAGGAACAATCAGAATTGATGTATTGTCATTCATTAACGATTTTGTCGCTCATGGTTTAATCAAGGAAGTTGAATAATCAACTTCTTTTTATTTTACATATATTCATTGTGATAATATGTGATAGATTTAGCTAATTGTGTAAATTATTTTTTTGTGTTAACATGACGATGTAAGGAATTTCATTATGAAAGGAGAAAATCAAATGAATCACTCACAAAGCGTATTAGATTGCATTACTGTCCTTTATGATCAATTATTTGATGCAGAAAAGAAGATTGCGAAGTTCATACTTAATAATCCTAAAAAAGTAGTCGATATGACTGTATCTGAACTTGCAGAAATAAGTGATGTGTCTATTGCGTCTGTATCAAGATTTTGTCGTAAGGTGGGTTTAAAAGGTTTTGCCCA
>NZ_DBPF01000012.1:0-516 GCF_002299355.1 Catenibacterium sp. UBA627 | reverse complement strand
ATCAACACAGACGAATTTAGAGAGATTCTAGAGGGTATTAGAGATGCCTCTAGAGTGCAGGTGATAGCAGTAGGAAATACGATTCCTGTAGCCATTGATGCAGCTTTTAAGTTCAATGAATTAGGTATACCAACAACTGCAGGAACGATCTGGGAAACTCAGCTCTCTTACTCTTTTACTTTAGGTAAGGGAGATGTCTTAATAGCCATCAGTAACTCAGGAGAATCAGATAAAGTATTAGAAGCAGTTAAAATCGCAAATAACAATAAAGCAATGACAATAGGTATTACTAATAGTCCTCACTCAGCGATTGGTGAAGAAGTACAATATCATATAACAACAGCAACTCGTGAAAAACTTTTCCTTGATGAATTCTGTTTCTCTAGAGTTTCAGCAAGTACAGTGATAGAGATTATCTTCTTGTTCTTGACAGAAATGATAGAAAACTCACATAAATCCATGATCAAGTGTGAAGAGATGTTTGCGGTAGATAAAAGATAATAACAAGATGGACAG
>NZ_DBPF01000143.1:0-21852 GCF_002299355.1 Catenibacterium sp. UBA627 | reverse complement strand
GTAGTTGTAGTAGTTGTTGTTGTACCTTTATTTTCTGCAGGTTTTGCAGGAGTAGAAGGCTGAGCTGGTGTAGTAGGTGTTACAGTAATTTCTGGAGCCTTTACAGATGATTCTACATAAACTTAGTTTTATATTGACCATTCAATTCGAAATCAATGTCAAATTCAATTTTAGAATACTTTGTCCAATCTACTGCAATCTGATTTTTAACATCATCATCCCAAGGCCAAATTTTCGCATTCATTAATGCATCTTTAGTAAATTTAATCTTACCTTGTTCATTTACTTCTATTTTAGATTCAACGCCCATAGTTGGGGTTGCACCAGTTGCATCATAAACATACATTTCACCATCGGAAACTGTTCCACCTTTAGCATCTACTTCAAAGACAATATCACTATCACCTGTCCATTTAGGTGTAGTTAAAGTGATTTCTGGTTCATAAGCTACAGGTGTAGTTGTAGTTTCAGTTACAGCTGGAGTTTCTCCAGTTACTACTGCATCTTCTGCAAATACTGTTGTAGTAGATAATGCTGATACTGATAAAGCACAAGCGACTAACATAGTCATCAATTTCTTGTTCATAATCGTTTTCTCCTTATTTGATTTGTCCCAAAAAGAAGTCTTTTCACTTTTCTAATAATGCAAAAAAGGCATAGAATATCTATTAAGAATAAATAATCCATGTCGATACACTATAAGTTTGTCAAAAAAATCAGAGTCTCCCTTCATATGTATTTCTTCTATCCATCATAAGCGTAAAAAAGCATTATTTAGAGCGAATGTTGTATTATGCAAAAAAAAGAGATCTTATTTCAGATCTCGTAACAGTTCATCTAACTTTGGTGGTAATGCTTCTATCAGCATATCAGCTAATTCTTCAGGCTTCAGCTTATATCCTCCTGTTGCCCAGTCTACAGTCATAGTAATAGACCCATGACAATACATTTCCAATAAGAATTCAATATCTGATGGGATATTATTATCTAGCTTTCTCTTAATAATATTCTGATAGAAAGTGAGAATACAGTTATAATCATAGTTTTCTACATTATTATAATCTTTAGATTTAAATGCTTCTTTAAAGAATACTCTATCATTATAAATAAATTGAAACTTCTTAATAAGCCCTTCTCTTAATGTTTCACTATTCCCAATCTGCAAGAAAGACTTATCCGCCAATACTTCAAAATACCAGTTCACAAGATCATATTTATCGCGAAAATAACGATAAAATGTCTGTCTAGTCTTACCGCTCATTTCCACAATATCAGTCACTGTGATCTTATCAAGAGACTGATGATTCATCAATTCTTTGATGCATTCTGCAAATACATATCGTGTATCTCCCAACATTGTCACCACCTTTTGTTACATTATAACAAACCTATTTCCAAAAATAAAGAAGACAACCCCCATAGAGGTTGTCTCTTAATGATTAAAGTTCGATATCACAAAGTTCTGAAGCTAAACCAATGTATGAAGAAGGTGTCATATCTAATAAAGTCTGACGATCTTCATCACTTAACTGTTCTAGGCTCTTTGCGAATGCCTGGATATCTTCCTGAGAAATATTCTTACCACGAGTTAAGGCCTTAAGTGTATCATAAGCATCTGGTACACCATATTTTCTTAACATTGTCTGAATAGGTTCTGCAAGAACTTCCCATTTTTCATTTAAGTCTTTTGCAAGCTTTTCTTTATTTACAACACACTTAGCTAAGCCACCAGTTGTTTCAGAAATAGCCTGTAATGAATATCCGAAGCATAATCCTAAGTTACGCTGACTTGAAGAGTCTGATAAGTCTCTCTGCATTCTTGACTTAGGAAGCTTGTTAGATAATGCGACACATAGATTATTTGATAAATCAATGTTTGCTTCAGAGTTTTCAAAACGGATTGGGTTAACCTTATGAGGCATAGTTGAAGAACCAACTTCACCCTTAACAGGAATCTGTTTAAAGTATTCCATTGAGATATATAACCACATATCCACATCTAAATCAGCCAATATATTGTTGAAATGGCGGATACCATCTAAGATATGACAAGTATAGTCATGAGATTCAATCTGTGTAGTTAATGGATTGAATGTAAGTCCTAAATAGTCTTCTACGAATTCCTTATTTAATGTAGGCCAATCTTCATTAGGGAAGGCTGTTAAGATTGCACTGTAGTTACCAGTTGCCCCATTGAATTTTGCTTTAATCTTGATATTTTCAATGTTTTCAATACTAGAAAAGAAACGATAAGCATAGACTTTGAATTCTTTACCAATAGTTGTAGGTGTAGCAGGCTGTCCATGAGTATGTGCCAGCATTGCATCATCCTTATGATCTACTGCTAATTTATTAATCATTGAAGCAAATTCTTTAGCTGCAGGTAACCAAACATCCTTTAAGCCATGTTTAATCATACATGCATATGATGTATTATTGATATCTTCAGAAGTACATCCGATATGTACATAGCTTTCTAAATGTTCATAACCTAAAGCTTTGAGCTTCTCATCAATGAAATATTCTACTGCCTTAACATCATGTCTTGTAACAGATTCGATTTCTTTAATTCTCTTGAAAGAATCAAAGTTGAAATCCTTAGAAATCGCAAGAATATCATCTACCTTGTTAGGATCAACCTTGTCTAAAGTTTCTGTATGAAGGTGATCCAACTGGAACTTCAACCACTGGATTTCTACAAACACTCTATACTTAACAAGTGCATATTCACTGAAATAATCAGCTAACTGATCTTTAATCTTGCCATAACGTCCATCTAGAGGACAGAGTGTCATACTTTCAAATTCTAATTTATCCATTCGTTATTCTCCTTTAAAATACTTCACGCCGGCTTCAAATAACTTCTGATCCATTTCACCGTAGATGTTAAGGTCTCTGTTTTCACCCTGACGTTCAGAATGACCCATCTTACCTAGTATTCTACCATCTTCAGAAACGATACCTTCAATACCATACATAGAACCATTAGGGTTATATGGAGATTCCATAGTCACATTTCCATTTGGATCAACATACTGGAATGCTACCTGACCATTATCAATTAACTGATCAAGTACTTCCTGAGGTGCAACGAAACGTCCTTCACCATGAGAAATAGGGATAATATGTTCATCACCTAACTCTACATTAGCAAGCCATGGAGACTTCACGCTAGATACTCTTGTAGTCACCATCTGAGATAAGTGGCGTCCAATTGTATTGAATGTTAGAGTAGGATCATCTTTGCTCATATCCTTAATATGTCCATGAGGAAGTAAACCAAGTTTTACTAATGCCTGGAATCCATTACAGATACCAATCATTAAGCCTTCACGATTGTCTAATAAATCATCGATTGCAGCCTTTAATCTTGGGTTACGTAATACAGTTGCAATGAACTTACCTGAACCTTCAGGTTCATCACCAGCTGAGAAACCACCTGGTAGCATCACGATCTGTGCATTATGGATTGCTTCTTCTAATTCATCAACAGACTTCTTAATATCTTCTTCTGTCTTATTTCTAATAAGAACAAGCTGAACCTTTGCACCTGCTTTTTCAAATGCACGTTTAGAATCAAATTCACAGTTAGTTCCTGGGAATACAGGAATAACAACATTGACTTCATCATACTTCTTAGAAGCAAACATCTTGCCTCTTTCATTACAGTCACCAGTACGTACTTCTGTAGTAGGTGCTTTTGCTGTAGTAGGATATACAGATTCTAATGGTGCACAGTTGATTTCATATGCATCATCAAGTGTCACTTTCTCACCCTTATATGATACAGCCTTTTCTTCATTTGTAGAAGCAATAATACGAACATTTTCATATCCTGCAACAACTTCAGCGTTTTCTACTTCCACAACGATATGTCCAAAGTTCTTTTCAACTAAGTCATTAAGTGTTAAAGCATCATCAAATGCTACACCAATTTCATTACCAAATGCCATCTTATAAACAGCTTCAACTAAACCACCGTCTTTAACTGTATAAGCTGAATAAGCCTTACCAGACTGAATCAATGCTTCTACAGCATCAAACTGTTTTCTTAAAGCTTCAAAATCAAATACATGGAATTCATCCTTTGGAAGCATAAATTCTACTAATACATGTCCTGCTTCTTTTAATTCAGGAGTGATGACTTTGTGTACATCTCCACCAGTAATTGCGAATGATACTAAAGTTGGAGGAACATCTAAGTCTTCAAATGAACCTGACATAGAATCCTTACCACCAATTGAAGGTAATAATAATTCTTCCTGAGCACGATAAGCACCTAGTAATGCACTAAATGGTTTACCCCATCTCTTAGGATCATTTAATAACTTTTCAAAGAATTCCTGGAATGAGAAACGGATTGTATGCCATGTACCACCCATTGCGATGATCTTTGCGACAGATTCTACAACTGCATTGATTGCACCATGATATGGTGACCATTCAGAAATAAGTGGGCTATAACCATAACTCATTAATGAACATGTAGTTGTTTCTTTTCCTAATACTGGAATTAATGCAGCCATACCTTCAGTTTCTGTACGGTAAGTCTTACCACCAAATGGTGAAAGAACAGTACCATTACCGATAGAAGAGTCAAAACGTTCTACTAAGCCCTTCTGAGAAGCTGTAGATAAACGTGATAATACTTCTTTAGTTGTTTCAGTAAAGTTTTCTTTTGCTTCTGGATTGAATGGTGCCTTATCAAAATCAGGTAATTCTACATGGATATCCTGATAACGTTTAGCTCCTGCTTCATCTAGGAAGTCTCTAGAGATATCTACAATAGTATCTCCCATATATTTCATAGTTAAACGGTTCTTATCTGTAACTGTAGCCACCTGTACAACTTCAAGATTTTCATCATGAGCAGCCTTGATACAGAAGTCTTTATCACATTCATTGATGACAATAGCCATACGTTCCTGTGATTCACTAATTGCAAGTTCAGTACCATTTAAACCTTCATATTTCTTTAATACTGCATCTAAGTTAATATCAAGACCAGGTGCTAATTCACCAACTGCAACGCTGACACCTCCAGCACCAAAGTCATTACATCTTACAATCTTCTTAGAGAATTCTTTATTTCTAAATAATCTCTGAATCTTTCTTTCTTCAACTGGATTACCTTTCTGTACCTCAGCACCAGCAGTTTCAGTTGTCTTTAATTCATGTTTCTTAGAAGAACCAGTGGCACCACCAATACCATCACGACCAGTACGTCCACCAATTAATAAGACAATCTGTCCATTTTCAGGAATTAATCTCTTAACCTGTTCTTCTGGTGCAGCTGCAACTACAGCACCTAATTCCATTCTCTTAGCAACATAACCCTGATCATATACTTCATGTACAAAACCAGTCGTTAAACCAATCTGGTTACCATAAGAAGAGAAACCATGAGCTGCTTCTTCACAGATCTTTCTCTGTGGTAATTTACCAGGAAGTGTATCTTCTAATTTCTGACGTGGATCACCTGCACCAGTAATACGCATTGACTGGTAAACATAAGCACGACCTGATAATGGGTCACGAATTGCACCGCCTAAACATGTAGCGGCACCACCAAATGGTTCAATTTCAGTTGGATGGTTATGTGTTTCATTCTTAAACATTAATAACCAATCTTCATCACCATCAGTTGTATGAACCTTTAAACGAACTGAGCAGGCATTGATTTCTTCAGATACTTCCATATCATCCAAATAGCCACGCTTTCTAAGTTCTTTCATAGAAATAGTTGCAAGATCCATTAAAGTAAGTGGTCTCTTTGTATCTACACCATAAACAACATGACGGCTTGCTTTATATTTTTCTACATCTTTTTCTAAGATTTCTTTAAATGCACCATTTGCGATATCAATATCAGTAATAACTGTCGCAAATGTAGTATGACGACAATGGTCAGACCAGTAAGTATCTAATACTCTGATTTCAGTTTCTGTAGGATCTCTCTTTTCTATATCTCTGAAATAGTTCTGAGTCACTTTTAAGTCATCGAAGTTCATAGCAAGACTCATCTTTTCAAGTAATGCTTCAACTTCTTCATCAGTGAAACCAATAAATCCTTCAATAACTGGAACCTTCTTGATTTCAACAACAGCATCATTTAAATCTACTGGCTTTTCTAAAGACGCTTCTCTAGAATCAACAGGGTTAATTAAATAATGTTTAATTGCTGGTAATTCATCACTAGAAACACCTTCGATCACAATAAGCTTTGCACATTTAACCTTAACGCCTTTTTCACCAGTTAATAACTGGAAGCACTGTTCACAGGCATCAGCTCTAGCATCATACTGTCCTGGAAGATATTCAATCGCAAAACTTACAGCTCCTTCTGGAATTGCATATTCTTCACGATATACTTCATCTACCATTGGCTCAGAAAGAATAGTAGGAATACCTTCTTCTAATACTTCTTCAGTAATCCCCTGAAGATCATAACGGTTGACAACTGTTAAGTTAGAAATGTCAGTCAAACCAAGTCTTGTCATCAAATCATGTTTGATAGAGTCTGCTTCAACCGCATTTTCTTTTCTTTTTTCTACATAAACGCGATAAACTTTAGCCATGTTATCCTCCTAATGTAAGCCAATATCTTTACGCATATACATGCCATCAAAATGAATGTTTTCAATTGCATCATAGACTTTCTTTCTTGTTTCTTCAAGATCATGTCCTAATGCACAAACATTTAATACACGTCCACCATTTGTAACGATTTCATTGTTTTCATTACGTTTAGTACCTGCATGGAAGACAACAATACCTTCTGGAAGATGATCTAAACCAGTAATGACTTTACCCTTTTCGTAAGATCCAGGATAGCCTCCACTTGCAAGAACAACACATGTTGCCTGTTCATCTTTCCACTTAACATCTACATCTTTTAATGTATTTGTAGCACATCCATACATCACTTCATATAAATCACTTTCAAGTCTCATTAAGATAACCTGAGTTTCAGGATCACCAAAACGAACATTGAATTCTAATACCTTTACATCCTGATCCTTGATCATTAATCCAATAAAGACAACCCCACGATAATCCATATGATCTTCATGTAAGCCTTTCATGAATGGGTCAAGAATCTTTTCTTTGAAAGTCCCTTCCATACCTTCAGGTAAAAATGGGTTAGGTGATACAGTACCCATACCACCAGTATTTGGACCTTCATTATTATCATAAATCTGTTTATGATCTTTTGCAGATACCATAGGTACGATTGTATCATGGTCTACAAAGCATAATAGAGAACATTCAAAACCAGTTAAGAATTCTTCTAAAACAACCTTTTTACCAGCATCACCAAAAGCACTGCCATCAAGCATCACTTTAAGTTCTTCTTTAGCCTGTTCTTTTGTTTCACAGATTACTACGCCCTTACCTGCTGCAAGACCATCAGCCTTAACAACAACAGGAAGATCAAAAGCATCTAATGCTTTAACAGCTGATTCATAATCAGTCACTTCTTCATACTTTGCAGTAGGAATATTGTGCTTTTTCATGAAATCCTTAGAGAAGGCTTTAGAACCTTCAAGAATAGCTGATTCTTTTCTAGGACCAAATACTTTGTGTCCTCTTTCTTCTAAATAGTCAGCAAGTCCCATACATAATGGTACTTCAGGACCAATAACAGTTAAATCAATACCCTTTTCTTCAACAGTCTTTAAGATAAAAGGCATATCTTCTACACTACCTGGAATACATACAGCATCCATACCAGGATTACCAGGAATAGCATATAATTCAGTAACATGTTTACTCTGTTTTAATTTCCAGGCAATTGCATGTTCTCTTCCACCACTACCAATAACAAGAACCTTCATATGACGCCTCCTTAGTGTCTAAAATGTCTATAACCATTGAATACCATTGTCATATCATGTTCATCACAATAGTCAATAGATTCCTGATCACGAACTGATCCACCAGGCTGTACAATAGCCTTAATACCTGCTTCATCAGCCACCTGTGCACAATCACTAAATGGGAAGAAAGCATCACTTGCTAATACAGCACCATGGAAATCCTTATCAGGATTATTATGAATTGCATTTTCTAATGCCCAGATACGTGAAGTCTGTCCTCCACCAACAGCTAAAGTACATCCGTTTTTCACTAGTACGATTGCATTAGACTTAACATATTTAACAACCTTTAAACCAAATTCCATATCAGATAATTCAGCTTCTGTTGGCTGCTTTTTAGTCACTACTTTCATTTCATCAATAAGCTTAGTATTTAATTCCTGAACAAGTGCTTTACCTTCAAGATACTTAATATCATACTTAGCATCACGTGCATCAAGATTCTTAAGCTTTAATAAACGTAAGTTCTTCTTCTTTTCTAATACTTCTAAAGCATCATCATCAAAATCAGGTGCTGCAATGATTTCTAAGAAAGTCTTCTTCATTTCTAAAGCAGTTTCCTTATCAATCTTATAGTTTACAGCGATGATTCCACCAAAGATAGAAGTTGGATCACCTTCATAAGCACGCTTATAAGATTCATAACCAGTCTTACCAATAGCAACTCCACAAGGTGTTGAATGCTTAATTGCAACAGTCACTAACTGATCACCAAATTCTCTTACGCAGGCAACTGCACCATATAAGTCATTCACGTTATTGAAAGAAATTTCTTTACCATGTAACTGTTCATAATCTAATAAAGAATGCTGAACATATGGATCAACGTAGGCATTTGCACTCTGCTGAGAGTTTTCACCATAACGTAAATGATCTGTCTTCTTTAATGAAATATTTAAGATATCAGGGAATTCATCATGTACCTGATCAGCGAAATAACGAGAAATCATTGCATCATAGCTTCCTGTTAAGCTATAAGCCTTATAAGCAAGATTCATTCTGAATTCAAAATCAGTCTTATCTTCTCTAATAGCTTCTAATACAGCATCATAATCTTTTGGATCAGTAACAATCAATACATCCTTGAAGTTCTTAGCAGCAGAACGGATCATTGAAGGTCCACCGATATCAATATTTTCAATCATTTCAGCCATTGGCTTACCAGCCTTAAGCGCTTTTTCAAACTCATAGAGATTACAACAAACAAGATCAATAGGTGTAATACCCATTTCTTCTACAGTCTTGACATGTTCTTCTACATCTCTTCTAAATAGAATACCACCATGTACTTTTGGATGAAGTGTCTTAACTCTTCCATCAAGAATTTCAGGGAAACCTGTCACATCATCGATTTCAATAGCTTTTACACCTGCTTCTAATAGTTTCTTATATGTTCCACCAGTAGAAACAACTTCAAATCCTAATTCTTCAAGACCTTTCGCAAATTCAACAATACCTTCTTTATTTGTAACTGATACTAACGCTCTTTTCAACTGATCTTCACCCTTTCATTTTCTACAGAAACACGTCCTTCACAATATAAAGCAACAGCTTCTGGTAAGATTTCATGTTCGATTTCTAAGACACGTGCCTGAATATCTTCAGGAGTCTCTAAATCTGAAATATCAACCGCTCTTTGTAAGATGATTGGCCCACCATCCACTTCTCCAGTAACGAAATGAACAGTTGCACCTGATACCTTCACACCTCTTTTAAACACCGCTTCATGGACATGCATTCCATAGAATCCAGGACCACAGAAAGATGGAATAAGTGAGGGATGAATATTAATAATACGATTCTTATATTGTTCAATCAGCTTATCTCCAACAATAGCAAGATAACCTGCTAATACAACAACATCAATCTTTTCTTCTTCAAATCTCTTTAAGATCACATCTTCATCCTTGATCCATTCTGCCTGAATACCATGAAGACGGGCTCTTTCTAAACCGTAAGCCTTCTTACGGTTAGAAATAACCAGACGGATCTGTCCATTGATTTTTCCGGCTTCACACGCATCGATGATGGACTGAAGATCAGTTCCACCACCAGATACGCATACAGCTATGTTTAGCATAATTCTGCTCCCTTTTCACCTTCAGCAATATAACCTACTTCATAGCTTTCATAGCCAGCAGCGTTAATTGCTTCGATAGTCTTTTCAACATCTGCAGGATCAACAGCAAGAACCATACCTAATCCCATATTGAATGTGTTGTACATCATCTTTTCTTCAACGTTTCCTGCTTTTGCAATTAAGCCAAAGATAGGAGGTACTTTATAGCTGTCCTTCTTAACAACAGCCTTTACACCATCAGGTAACATTCTAGGAAGGTTTTCATAGAATCCTCCACCAGTAATATGGCTGCATCCCTTAACCTTGATACCAGCATTCTTTACGCTCTTTAATGCTTTTACATAAATCTTAGTAGGGGCAATTAATGCTTCACCTAAAGTAGTACCTAATTCATCATAATAAGTATCTAAAGATTCCTTAGTCATTTCAAATACGCTACGTACTAAAGAGAATCCATTACTATGTACACCAGTAGATGCAATACCAATTAAAGCATCACCAGGCTTGATTGTGGAACCATCAATAATATCTTTCTTATCTACAACACCTACTGCAAAACCAGCTAAATCATAATCATCAATAGGCATTAACCCTGGATGTTCTGCAGTTTCACCACCAACAAGGGCACATTCAGACTGAATACATCCTTCAGCAACACCCTTAACGATAGTCGCAATCTTTTCAGGATAATTCTTACCACATGCAATGTAATCAAGGAAGAATAGAGGTTCTCCACCTGAACAAGCAATATCATTCACACACATTGCGACTGCATCAATACCAATTGTATCGTGTTTATCCATTACAAAAGCAAGTTTTACCTTTGTACCACAGCCATCAGTACCAGATAAAAGAACTGGTTCTTCCATATCCTTGATCTTGCTTAAATCAAAAGCACCAGCAAAACCACCAATACCACCAAGTACTTCTGGTCTCATAGTCGCTTTAACATGCTTCTTCATTAATTCTACTGACTTATAACCTGCTTCAATGTCTACTCCAGCTTTTTTATAATCCATGTTTCTTCATCCTTTTATCTATTATTTTTCCATTCTTGCAAGAACTGCTTTATAAGTTTCAATTAAATCTCCGATATCCTGTCTGAATACGTCTTTGTCATACTTCTTGTTAGTATCTACATCCCATAAACGGCAAGAATCTGGTGAGATTTCATCAGCTAATACGATTTCGCCTTCTTTAGTCTTACCAAATTCGATTTTGAAATCTACAAGCTTTAAGTTTAATTTTAAGAAGAAAGCCTTAAGTAATTCGTTGATCTTTAATGTTTCAGATTTGATAGTGTTATATTCATCTCTAGTGCAAAGACCTAAAGCAACAGCATGGTCTTCATTGATTAATGGATCACCATATTCATCATTCTTATAACTAATTTCAAAAATTGGTTCTGCTAAAACAACACCTTCCTTAGCACCAAGTCTCTTACAGAAAGAACCTGTTGTAATATTACGCACAATAACTTCTAGTGGGAAGATTTCTACTTTCTTAACTAAATCATCAGTATCATTTAACTTTTCAATCATATGAGTCTTGATACCAGCTTCTTCTAACATATCAAAGATAATACCTGAAATAGTGTGGTTTAATACACCCTTACCAGCAAACTGATCATGTTTTACACCATTACCTGCAGTTGCATCATCTTTATAATGCATTAAGATAACATCTTCATTATCAGTTGCAAAAATTTCCTTAGCTTTTCCTTCGTATATTAATTCTTTCTTTTCCATTGTTGTTTTCTCCTCTTATCTGTATTTTTCTGAAATTTCGTTATTTGTATCTAAGCAGGCTTTTTCCATAGCCTGACGGTTGTTCTTTAATTTTTCACTTAATTCTGGATATTTGATTGCCATGATTTCAAGTGCTAACCAAGCAGCATTCTTAGCACCATCAATTGCAACTGTTGCAACTGGGATACCAGAAGGCATCTGGACAATTGATAATAAGGCATCCATTCCATCTAAACTTGCACCTTTAATTGGAATACCAATAACTGGTAACACTGTCATAGAAGCAACGACACCAGGTAAGGCAGCAGCCATACCCGCAGCTGTTAAAATAACATCTGTTCCATTGTTGTTGCATTCTTCTACAAATTCACTCAATGCACGATGTGCACGGTGTGCAGATAAAGCACGTACTTCAACATCTACGCCATATTCTTTTAATATAGCAATTCCTTTTTCTACCTTTGCTTCATCAGAGGCAGAACCCATAATTACTGCAGCTTTCATTTCAGTCCTCCATTATTTTCATTATGACTTTCATGATCTAGGTGCTCAGAGGCCTTTCACCTAAACTTGACCTCAATTATTAGAATAAACCAGTAATCTTACCTTCTTCATCAATGTCCATATTATCAGCAGCTGGTACTTTTGGTAAACCTGGCATACGCATAATATTTCCAGAAATAGCAACTAAGAATCCAGAACCAGTATTTGGAATCAAATCATTGATTGTTACCTTGAATCCTTCAGGACGTCCAAGTAAAGTCGCATCATCTGATAAAGAATACTGAGTTTTCGCAATACAGATTGGTAAATCACCTAAGCCCTGAGCAGTGAACTTCTTGATCTTGTTAGCTGCCTTCTTAGTGAAGACAACATCATCTGCACCATAGATTTCTTTGGCGATTGTCTTGATCTTTTCATCAATAGGCATATCTAATGAATAGATAGGTGCATAATGAGATTCTTCTGTATCAAGAATATTTAATAGCTTGTTAGCAAGATCAATGCCTCCTTCGCCACCCTTAGCCCATACTTCAGAAATAGATACTTCAACATTTAATTCCTTACACATATCATCTAATAGCTTTAATTCAGCTTCTGTATCTGTAGGGAAAGCGTTAATAGCGACGATACAAGGTAAACCAAACTTCTTGATGTTTTCAATATGTTTAGTTAAGTTACCAATACCCTTCTTTAATGCTTCAAGGTTTTCAGTACCTAATTCTTTCTTATTGACACCACCATGCATCTTTAATGCACGAACAGTCGCAACAATGACAACTGCATCTGGATTTAATCCAGCCTGACGACACTTGATATCTAAGAACTTTTCAGCACCTAAATCAGCCCCAAATCCTGCTTCAGTAATGGCATAATCGCCAAGTTTCATAGCAAGCTTTGTAGCCATAACTGAGTTACATCCATGAGCGATATTGGCGAATGGACCACCATGTACAAATACTGGAGTATGATCTAAAGTCTGAACAAGGTTTGGCTTGATAGCATCCTTTAATAATAAAGTTACAGCACCAGTTGCATGAATATCATCAACAGTGACTGGTTCACCATCATAATTATAAGCAACAATCATTCTTGCAGCTCTTGCTTTTAAATCTTCAAGAGAAGTAGATAAACATAAGATACCCATCACTTCACTTGCAACACTAATATCAAAACCATCTTCACGAGGAACACCATTTGGTTTACCGCCTAAACCAACAACAATATGTCTTAAAGCACGATCGTTTAAGTCAACAACTCTCTTCCATACAACCTGTCTAGTATCAATATTCAAAGGGTTACCCTGCTGAATAGAGTTATCAAGCATTGCCGCAATCAAGTTATTTGCTGAAGTGATGGCATGAATATCACCTGTAAAATGAAGGTTGATATCTTCCATAGGAACAACCTGGGCATATCCTCCACCAGCTGCACCACCTTTAATACCAAAGCAAGGACCTAAACTTGGTTCACGCATTGCAACGATAGACTTCTTACCTAACTGATGTAATGCCTGTGATAAACCAATCATTGTAGTTGTCTTACCCTCACCTGCAGGTGTTGGGTTAATTGCAGTCACAAGGATTAATTTACCATCTGGATTATTTTCAACTTTCTTAATAGTTTCTAAAGAGATTTTTGCTTTATATTTACCATATAATTCTAAATCATCTTCAGTCAGTCCAATCTTTTCAGCCACATTTTTAATTGGCTCCATGACTGTACTCTGTGCAATTTCTACGTCTGTTAACATTTTTTTGTTTTTCCTCTCTTTCAGGTTATTTTCTTTCAAAACAATTATATACTAATCCAGTACCTGCATGCTTCCATTTTTTCAAAAAAACAAAAAAAGAGCCTACTAAGTCCAGGACGTTGCCCAGACGGTCGGCTCTTCAAGAAATTATACTCCATGTGGTTAATTCCACTTCCGTCAGTCGTATAATACAGTTGTAGTGTATCAAATAACCTATTGTTTGACAAGCACAAATTTGATTAAATAGTGGCATAAGTTTATAATATAAAAACGGAGGTAATGACTATGTTTAAAGAAGTAGATGTAAATACATTTGATTTAAAAATATTCAATAAATTGAATAAGGAATGGGCACTACTTAGTGCAGGTAATAAAGACGCATTTAATACTATGACTATTTCATGGGGCGAGATGGGTACATT
Organism: Catenibacterium sp. UBA627; assembly: GCF_002299355.1. Lineage (NCBI taxonomy): Bacteria > Bacillati > Bacillota > Erysipelotrichia > Erysipelotrichales > Coprobacillaceae > Catenibacterium > Catenibacterium sp. UBA627. Next base: position 7,468 of record NZ_DBPF01000143.1, on the reverse strand, counting down.
ATGGAATAAGCCAGTGATGACTTGTTTTGTAAGACCACAGCGTTATACAAAGGAATTTATAGATTCTAATGATAAGATGACTCTTTCATTCTTTAATGGAGAACATATGAAAGATTTAACAGTATTAGGTAGAGAATCTGGACGTGATGGAGATAAGATTGCGAAGACTGATTTAACACCTACATTTATTGAAGGTCTTCCTACATTTGAAGAAGCAGACATTGTCGTTGTGGGAAAGAAACTCTATGAAGATACAATCAAGCCTGAATGTTTCTTAGATGAAACACTTGTGGATAAGAATTACCCTAATAAAGATTTCCATACAATGTATATCTGTGAAGTTGAAAAGATCTATATGAAATAAGAGAAGCGTTAGTTCGCTTCTCTTTTTAGTTCATTGTATTCTCTTATCTGGTTATATTCTTCGATTGTTTTCTTAATATCATTAAAGATATGTGAGTCAAGTGTCTTCTCTAATTCACCTTCATCCACAAACTTATAATCTGTATGTTCAAATGAAATCTTAACTTGATCATTTGTAGGAATACACAAGAAACCAATACCCACTGTCTGATAATGTGGTCTAATAGCCGTAAATGTATAAACTGGCTTAATGATTTCAATATCTAGCCCTGTTTCTTCCTTTAATTCTCTAACAAGCGCCTGGTGAGGATCTTCCCCGTATTCTAATCCCCCACCTGGTAATTCCCAATAACCAAGTCCATCTGATGAAGGTCTAACACGTTTTAAGATTAATGTCTTGCCTTCATAAATCACAATACCTTTGACTGTAATATGAAATTGTATGTCCTTATTCTCCATATTCTTTTGCCCCCTTTTTACTATATTAGCACAACTCTTGAATGAACGTTACAAAAAGGTGCAGTATGTGTGTTTCAAATAATTCAAAAATTGTATATAATAGTCACTGAGGTGAATAAAATGATTGATTTTAAAGAAGAAGTATTAAAGCATAAAGAAGAAATGCTGAAAGATTTAAAGGACTTATGTCTAATTCCTTCAACTCTTGATGAATCTACTGCGAAAGAAAATCAGCCATTTGGTGAAAACAACCGTAAAGCGCTTGATTTAATGCTTTCTATCGGTCAAAGAGATGGATTTGTTACTGATGATTGTGATGGATATGCTGGTTCTATTGATATTGGTGAAGGAGAAGAATGTTTTGGTATTCTTGGACACTTAGATGTTGTGCCTACTGAAGGTCAGGAATGGGATTATCCAGAATATGATATGACTCTTGATGGAGATACACTCTATGGTCGTGGTGTGGCTGATGATAAGGGGCCTTTAATTGCTGCTTATTATGCTGCTAAGATTGTTAATGAACTTGATTTTGAAAAGAAGATGAAGGTTCGTATCATTTTTGGATGTAATGAAGAAAATGGTTCTCGCTGTATGCATTACTATTTCCAGCATCGTCCATATCCAAAGATGGGATTTACTCCAGATGCTGATTTCCCTGTTGTATATGGTGAAAAAGGTAACTGTCATTTCATCATCAAGGGTAAAACAGATGATGATAAGGTAATCTCTATTCATTCAGGACGTGTAGTGAATATCGTACCAGATCAGGCTAAAGCTGTATTAAAGGGTACTGACTATGAAGAATCATATAATGCATTCTTAAAAGAAAATAACTTCAAGGGTTCTTTAGAAGTTGTAGATGGTAACACACACTTATTCTTAAAAGGTAAGAGTGCCCATGCATCTCAGCCTCAGTTAGGTAATAATGCCGCAAGTAACTTATGTCATTATATTGCAAGTGTAACTGATAATAGCTACGCAAAATTCGTTGATGAATATTTATACAATGATTATTTAGGCGAAAAGTTCAATGTCGCATTTACTGGTGAAATGGGTGCTTTAACTGTTAACCTAGGTATCTTAGATTATGAAAATAATGAAGGTTCATTAACTCTTGATTTACGTCTTCCTCATGATTCAGACAATGATGAACTTGTTAAGAATGTAGATGAAGCTGTTAATAAGTATGGCTTGAGTGAAGAACATGATATTGGTCCTGCATTATATGTAGATCCTAATAGTGAATTAGTTCAGAAGCTTCATGAATCATATGTACAGTTCACAAATGATCATGAACATGGTCCTCAGACTATCGGTGGTGGAACTTATGCAAAAGAAATGCCTAACTGTGTTGCTTTTGGTTGTGAATTCCCTGGTAAAAACCATCATATGCATGAAGAAAATGAATTAATTTCATTAGATGATTTATTAACTGCAGCTGCTATCTACGCTCAGTCTCTCTATAATCTTCTTAAAAAATAGTTGAATTCTATGTGCAACTCAAGTATAATTTTAGTTGCACAAAGTTGCGGCCGTGGTGGAATGGTAGACACGCAAGTTTGAGGGACTTGTGGACGTACGTCTGTGTGAGTTCAAATCTCATCGGCCGCACCATTAATTAAGATGAACTAGCTAGAGATAGCTAGTTTTTTTGTTTAGGAGGATTTTGTATGATTGATCATATGGAAATAAGAGGCGCAAAGGTACATAACTTAAAAAATATTGACGTTGATATTCCTCTAAATAAGATTGTAGCTATTTCTGGTGTATCAGGAAGTGGCAAGTCTTCTTTAGCATTAAGAGTCATTTATGCTGAAGGTTCTAGAAGATATCTAGAAGCATTATCTACTTATACAAGAAGACGAATCTCTCAAGGAGAAAAAGCCAAAGTAGATTCTATTAGATATGTTCCTAGTACTCTAGCATTACATCAAAGACCTAATATACCAGGCATTCGTTCTACTTTTGGAACACAGACAGAATTATTGAATTCTATTCGCTTATTATTTTCACGTTGTGGAGATTATTTATGTCCTAACGGACATAGAGTACCTGCGAGTATAAATGTAGCGAGAGGTGAAATGATTGAGTGTCCAATCTGCCACGAAAGATTTAATGGATTAAGTGCTCAGGAGTATGCCTTTAATTCACAAGGCGCATGTCCTGATTGTCAGGGCACTGGTATTGTACAGACAATTAATATTGATTCTTTGATTCCTGATCCTCATCTAACTATTGATGAAGGGGCTGTGGCGCCATGGAATACACTCATGTGGTCATTAATGAAAGATGTCTGTCGTGCGATGGGTGTGCGTACTGATGTTCCTTTTGAAGAATTAACAGAAGAAGAGAAGCATATTGTATATGATGGACCAATGGTTAAAAAACATATTTTCTATCGTCCTAAGAATAAAGAGAGCGTGGAAGCAGGAGAATTAGATTTTACTTACTATAGTGCCAAAGCGACTGTCTTGAACGCATTAAAGAAGGTCAAGAATGAAAAGAATATGAAGCGTGTCAGTAAATTCCTTAAGGAAGAGACATGCCCGACTTGTCATGGCTCTCGTATTAATACACGTGCGAATTCTACATTTCTAGGTGGTAAGACTTTAACTGAAGTATGTGCGATGAGTTTAAAGGATTTAGCTGTATGGCTTCCACAGGTAATCAATACCCTTAATGATGATGTGAAAGAAATAGGTTCTAGTATTCTTGAAGAATTCATGATTAATGCGCATGCATTGCTGTCTTTAGGTCTCGGTTATTTGACTCTTGATCGTGCTTCTTCTACATTATCAACAGGAGAACTACAAAGAGTACAGCTTGCGCGTACTGTAAAAAACAGAACAACAGGTGTTCTTTATGTTCTTGATGAACCTTCTATTGGACTACATCCTGCCAATGTAGATGGCTTGATTGCGATTATGAAAGAGTTGATTAAGGATGGGAACTCTATTGTTTTGGTCGATCATGATACAAGAATTCTTAAAGAAGCAGATTATATGATTGAAATAGGGCCTGAAGCAGGTAAAAATGGTGGTTCTATAATCAGTCAAGGTACTATTGATGAAATCATTCAGGATAAGAATTCTATCATTGGACCTTATCTCAATGATTTACATCAAACTCTTGTAAGAAATAAGAAAGAGATTTTTAATGAGGGCTTTTTAAGACTTAATACAGATACAATACATACTGTCAAACCACTGGATATTTCTATTCCTAAAGGAGTTCTTACTACAATTACTGGTATGTCTGGAAGTGGTAAGACAACATTGATTCTTGAATCGTTATATCCTGCCATAAAGGCTTCATTAAATCACGAAAGACTTCCTCAACATGTAAAAGAATTGGATGCATCATGGGTCAATAAGATTAATTTGATCGATGCGTCCCCTATTGGAAATAATGTCAGAAGTACTGTCGCAACTTATTCTGGTGTATTTGATCATTTAAGAAGATTGTATGGAAGATTAAGTGATCAATATAGTGCAGGTGATTTTTCTTATAATACAGGTAAGTTAAGATGTCCTGTATGTGAAGGTACTGGTACTATTTCTATGGATATACAGTTTCTTCCAGATATAAAAATGACTTGTGAACATTGTGATGGAACACGTTACAGCAATGATGTGGATTCTATAATGTACCATGGTTATTCTATTAAAGATGTAATGTCTCTTACTATCTTAGAAGCGTTAGATGTATTTAAAGACATTAAGAAGATTAAAGAGAAACTACAGGTTCTAGTGGATTTAGGAATTGGTTATTTGACTCTTGGTGAAGCAACACCTGCCTTATCTGGTGGAGAAGCACAAAGATTAAAACTGGCATCAGAAATAGGAAAAGTACAAGATGGAAGCATCTTTATCTTTGATGAACCTTCTATTGGATTACATCCATTAGATGTAGAAACACTACTTCGTGTATTTGATACATTAATTAATCAAAAAGCGACTATTATTATGATTGAACATGACTTAGATGTTATTAGAAATTCTGATTATATTATTGATATGGGACCTGAGGGCGGTCAACTTGGTGGAGAGATTATTGCGATGGGAACTGTCGAAGAAATTAAGCAGAATAAGAATAGTAAAATTGGAAAATACTTATGAAAGGCAGTAACGAATACTTGAGCGTTACAGTTCTTTTTCATAGAAAAAAGAATATCAGAAATAATATCCGATATTCCTATTGCCATTCAATTTCTACATTTTTCTGATACTGTGCTAGTCCTATGCGAATCACTGTTCCACTTAATTCACTATCATATCTTCTACTGTTAATTTGATCTATTGCTGATTTTGCGAGTTGTTTCAAATCAACTGAACTATCATTTGTATACTTAAATTCTAGAATATATGATATTTGATTTTTCTTGGATTTTAGTATGATATCACATCTTCCCTTTCCTACTTCTCGATTACTGATTACTTCATACTCACTAGAAAGCCAGGCACACATTCCAAGCAGCATCATATGATAACTATTTTCATCTTTTAAATCATGATAAGAAGGTAATGTGAGTAGAATCTTTCGATATCTATCTTCAAAATCTTCTTTTTTGCAACGCTTTAATGAATTGAATAGTACTGTCAGATCTGTTTCAGTCGCTTTCAAATGATAGGCTGTAAGTTTTCTAAACTCTAATTGAACTTCTTGATTAGGAATTTTTATGATATACAGGCTATCTTGAATAGATATTGTTTTGTGTAATGTTAGATATCCAGCATTAACCAAAAGACCCCACAAGTTTTCTGTATTGTTTACTTCAAAAAAGCTCGTATCCATTTTTACAGTGGTTTCGAGTTCACCATTTCGAATAAGCTCCTCATAGCCTCTCTCAAAAGCTTCATCACTGTAAGATATTGCTTTTTTAATCATTGTATTACTGCTCGTATTCACCCAATAAGGCTCTAATACTTTTCTAGAAGCATAATTCAAGATAGACCATGGATTATAGATATCATGTTCTCCAAAATGATATCCATCATACATAGATTTCACTTCATCATTGAGTGATAAATCATAATATTCTAATGTTTGTTTCGTTTCTTCTTCTGTAAAGCCAAAGTATTGAGAATATTCTGGATCTTTTACTGTACATACAACCAGATTATTCAAATCGCTGAAGATGTTCTCTTTCCCAACTCTTTGAATACCAGTCATCATTGCATAATGTAGACTCGTAGATGTCTTTAATGCATTATGAAGCAAAGAAGATAATCCCCCTCGCAACTCTTCATAATATCCTCCAACATGAGCTTCAATAAAAGGTGTGTCATATTCATCTATGAATACCATTACTTTTTTGTGGTAGTATTTCTCTAATCGTTCCATCAAAAAAGAAAGTGCATCGATAATATTATCTAGAAGTCCATCATTTTTTGTCATTAACCCTTGTACAAGAGATTCATACTCGTTTTGTTCAAATACAGTCATTTTTTGTTCAAATACATGAGCATATCGACATATTCTTTACGCAGTTGTAATTTAATTTCCTTTACAACATTCCATTTATCATTCTTCGCATTCGCAAACGAAATGAAGATTGTAGGATATTGATTCATTTCTGATATATACTCTGTTTCAACAATTTTTGTATCTTTGAATATTTCTTTAGAATCTTTAGTAATATCAAAGAATGAAGACATCATTGACATATTGATTGTTTTTCCAAACCTTCTAGGTCGAGTAATAAGAGTGACAGTACTTTTTCTCATTAAAAAATCATAAATCATCATACTTTTATCGATAAAAAAATAATTCTGATTCTTTAAGGTTTCATAATCTACTACTCCTAAAGGTATAGCTTTTCTCATATGGACACTCCTTTCTTTTCTACTATGATAACATGACTATCTAGTTGAATAAGCGATAAACTATCAAGTTGTACCTAGTCAATATAATATCTATTCTTTCCCCTGCTTTTCTTTCCATATTCTATCGCCTTTTTAGGACATTTCGCAATACATGCCATACAATGTGTACATTCCTTACCCCATACAGGACGGTGATCCTTTATTTGTATATTTTCTAACGGACATAATTTCTCACATAATCCACATCCAATACATTCATCCGTACTATAGAAAGCATCTGCTTTCACAAAAAGTGGATAGAAAACTGTATTCACAATAGAAGATTGGAACTTGTCTTTCAATTGTAATGACATATTAGGAAAAGGTAAATGCTGATGGATATAGGAAACTGCTTGTTTAACAACAGGATTTGCCTGTTTAATAATCTTTTTGGCTTCATCATCTTCTGGTGTATTAAACATTGCGAGATAGTTTTCTGGCATAATGATTTCCATTGTACCTCTATAGTTGAACCCCTTCTTCTCACATAGTTTTCTATTATAATAACCTGCATTGCCTATATTTCCCCCACAATCCATCACAAAATAGACTTCTTCAACATCCTTAAAAGCTGTCAAACGAATCCATTCTTCGACAATACGAGGTATTCTCCAGGCATAAGTAGGTACGACAAATACCAATGTTCCTTGGATATTCTGTAAGCTATGGTCATTATTTCTAATAAGTGTATTCATAAATAAATCCTTTTGTTTGTCATAGGCGGAAACCAACTGCCTTTAGGCGGTGAGAGGAGCCTCGTAAATCGTTATTTATTATCC
>NZ_DBPF01000056.1:35724-35855 GCF_002299355.1 Catenibacterium sp. UBA627 | reverse complement strand
GACGGACAGACCGCATTTACAAGATTCTTTAATCATAAGAGCGACTTTCCAAAGTTTAAAAAGAAAGGCAGATCTGATGTGAAGATGTATTTTGTAAGGAATAATCCTAAAGATTGTTGTTGTGAAAGACA
>NZ_DBPF01000056.1:35336-35613 GCF_002299355.1 Catenibacterium sp. UBA627 | reverse complement strand
TCAATAAAGGCTGACAGATACTACGTTTCAGTTCTTGTAGAAATCCTAGACAAAGCGATAGCCAGTCATTCCAGTAAAGGAATTGGCATTGACCTTGGATTAAAGGACTTTGCGATTGTCTCTAATGGAAAAACTTATAAGAACATCAATAAATCTGCAAAATTAAAGAAGCTTGAAAAAAAACTTATTCGAGAACAGAGAGGTCTTTCTCGAAAGTATGAAAATCTAAAGAAAGGAGGGTCCACTCAAAAGAAAAATATACAGAAACAAAGGCTTA
>NZ_DBPF01000056.1:35094-35250 GCF_002299355.1 Catenibacterium sp. UBA627 | reverse complement strand
AGATAGTGAAAACCAAGCCATCTAATATAACGATTGAAGATCTAAACGTATCAGGAATGATGAAGAACAAGCATCTTTCAAAGGCAGTTGATTGGCAGAAGTTTTATGAATTTAAAACAAAGCTTCTAGCTAAGTGCAGGGAAAACGGAATTGAAC
>NZ_DBPF01000056.1:0-34942 GCF_002299355.1 Catenibacterium sp. UBA627 | reverse complement strand
ACAGAGATTTCAATGCTGCACTAAATCTGAGAGATGCTACGACTTACGAAGTTGCATAGATAAACGCAAACGTAAGTATGTACCGAAGGCTACTTCGGGAATTTAAGACTATGGAGTGTACATGAACTTGTGAGTAGATATGATTTCGGTCAATCAAAAGCATACACGATGACATAGTAAGTAATGTTCGTGAGAACTTACATTATCTCGATGTGAGTATATTTAATCACATTTTGAGTGGCAGGACTCTTATGACATCACTTTTTGAAGAAACATTTGATGAACCTCTTCCTTCAAGACTGAGACCTGATAATTTAGATGAATTTGTTGGACAGACTCATCTAGTAGGAAAAGGAAAAATACTTAGAAGACTCATAGAAACAGATTCTATTTCTTCAATGATCTTCTGGGGACCACCAGGAGTAGGTAAAACGACACTTGCAAGAATTATTGCTTCACATACACATTCTTCCTTTATTGATTTCTCTGCTGTGACAAGTGGTATTAAAGAAATAAGAGAAGTGATGAAACAGGCAGAAAACAATCGTATCTTTGGTGAAAAGACAATTCTATTTGTGGATGAAATACATCGTTTCAATAAATCCCAGCAGGATGCTTTTTTGCCTTTTGTAGAAAAAGGAAGCATTATTTTGATAGGGGCCACAACTGAAAATCCATCATTTGAAATTAATGGAGCTCTTTTATCACGTTGTAAGGTATTTGTCCTCAATGCACTTGGAGAAGAGGATATTGTTTCATTACTCAAACATGCCATTTCTAGTCCTAAGGGATTTGGAGATTTAAATATAGATATATCCGATGATTGTTTACACCTTATTGCATCTTTTAGTAATGGTGATGCAAGAAGTGCGTTATCTACTTTAGAAATGGTTATTAATAATAGTGATGAGCGTGATGGAAATGTTAATGTTACCAAGACCATCATTGAACAATGTACACAAAAGAAATCTCTTTTATATGATAAGAAGGGTGAGGAACATTATAATCTCATTAGTGCCTTACATAAATCAATGCGTAATTCAGATCCGGATGCAGCTATATATTGGCTGGCAAGAATGTTGGAGGCAGGAGAAGATCCTCTTTATGTCGCAAGAAGAGTGATTCGTTTTGCGAGTGAAGATATTGGTTTAGCGGATCCTCGTGCTTTATCTATTGCGAATGATGCTTATACAAGCTGTCATTATATTGGTATGCCTGAATGTTCAGTGATATTAACGCAGGCTGTTGTTTATATGTCCATGGCACCTAAATCCAACTCTTTATATGTTGCCTATGAAACAGCTAAAAAAGATGCCTTAAAAGAATTATCTGAACCTGTGCCATTAGTTATTCGTAATGCTCCTACAAAACTTATGAAGGAACTACATTATGGGGAAGGCTATCAATATGCTCATGATACAAAAGAGAAGATTACGAATATGCAATGTCTACCCGATTCATTAAAAGACAGGGAATACTATCTTCCAGGTACTCAAGGTGCAGAGAAACAATATAAGAATAGATTAGATGAAATTAAGAAGTGGAGAAAAGAAAATCAATGAGTTATTGTGTGAAATGTGGTCGTGAATTAATAGAAAAAGAAAATGGAATAGATGGTATGGTACCTTATTGTCCAAACTGTCAGGAATTCAGATTTCCAATGTTTAATAGTGCAGTCAGTGCGCTTGTACTCAATTCCAAAAAAGATAAAATCCTTCTCATCCAACAATATGGACATAAGGATAATATCTTAATAGCTGGATATGTCACAAAAGGAGAAAATGCGAAGCAGGCTCTTTTTAGAGAAATAAAAGAAGAAACAGGTCTTACTATTTCTTCCTATGAATTCAATGACAATGAATACTACGCACGTACTAATACATATATTAATAAATATATCGTTGTTGTAGAAGATGAATTATTCCACTGTAATGAAGAAATAGATAATGCAAAATGGTATGATCTAAAAGATGCAATGAATATCATTAAGCCTGATTCTTTAGCTCAGGAATTACTTAGAAGATATCTCTACAAGAGAGAACACAATCTTGTTTTCACAAGATAAAAGACGACTATTTGAAGTAGTCGTCTAGTAAGTCATTTTTAATTGTGAATGTAGGGTTTCCCATATAACCGGGAGCCACTTCAAATTGATCAAAGCAGATAACAAGTTCACCTTGTTTATTAATATAGTAGCTTTGATTCTTAGAAATACCTTTAAAACGAGGATTATCATTTTTTTGACACCAGTATACTTTATTGGTGTCTTTTTTCATTTCTTCTTTCATTTGTCTTGTGATTTCTTTAGAAATCACATCTTTATAATCACTATTCTTAAAATAAGCAGAAAGGGGGATACTCTTTCCTGTGGATTTGTTGATTGTATAATAAACATTCTTTGTATAACTGTCTGCTTGCGTTTTATGTAATTCAAGTTTGAGAGTAAAAAGCTGATCTGTATTATAAATCACTTTATGAGTCACAAAATAGTAGCCACCATTCTTTTCTTCTTTGTAAATAAAATTCTTAATAGTAGACGCCATCTTACGATTCACTACATCAAGTGCCTCCTGTTTATTATTATCTGCAGTTGTAATCCATGGGACATGGGATTTCTTCACATCTACAGTAAATAGGTTAGATAGAGTGAGTCTGTTTGGTGTATCAGTATCTTTATTGAGTTGATGATTGATCAGTATAAGTATAGCTACAAGGACAATAAAAGAAAGTCCTATCTTTTTCCAAAATGTTAGTTTATGCATAATATCACCTAACTCACATTATACACAAAAAAACTGTTCTTGCGAACAGTTTACTCACCAAATGAGATTCCTACAAGCTTTGCGCTTTGTACGATTTCTCCTTCAGTATCTACAAATTTTAATTTACCTGCAGTGGCTTCTAATGGAATATGTGTGACATGATTTCCTTGTAATACAACATATTCACCATAATGTTTCTTGATGATGAGTCTTGCACCTTCTACACCAAAACGTGTAGAGATTTCACGATCATAACTATCAGGATTACCACCACGCTGTGCATGACCAATACATGATACACGAATCTCAGCATCAATTTCCTGACTTAATTCATCAGCTACTTCATAAGCTACAGAACGACCATTTCTTGCAAGTACTTTTGCTTTATAGTCTTTTCGCTTCATTAAGGCATCGGCTTCAGAAATAGCCCCTTCAGCACAGGCAATAATCGCATAGTTCTTTTCGTTCTTTAATGTTTCTTTAACCTTTTTCGCAACAACTTTAATATCATATGGAATCTCCGGTAAGAGGATGACATCAGCACCTGCTGCAATACCGGCAGATAAACAGATATGTCCTACCTTATGACCCATAACTTCAATCACGAAAACACGGCTATGACTTGCGGCTGTTGTCTTGATTTCATCTAAGTAACGTGTTGCAATGGCTGTGGCAGAAGAATAACCAAATGTATAATCTGTGCCCCAGGCATCATTATCAATTGTCTTAGGTAATGCAATTACATTTAGTCCTTCCTGTGATAACATATTAGCACTTTTAATAGAACCATTACCACCTAGTACAACTAAGCAGTCCAATTCAAGTTTCTTATAAGTATTCTTCATCGCTTTGACTTTATCAAAACCGTTTTCAATAATACGCATACGCTTGAAAGGACATCTTGAATTTCCAAGAATAGAACCACCTACGTTTAAAATATCATAAAAATCTTTAGGCTTCATTTTTTTGTATTTTTCATACATCAATCCTTTATAACCATCGATGAAGCCGATGATTTCAACATCTTTTACATTTCTATAAAGAGTTAAAGCCAACCCACGCATAGTTGCGTTAAGGGCCTGACAGTCTCCTCCGCTTGTTAAAATACCAACGCGCATATTATGCCTCCCTTATACTTTTTTTCTTAAAGAAGTATTCCTGACTATTGATCTTCTCCTGTTTATTCTTTACACGTTTATAGGTACCATCATTTAATAAACGTGATGCCTTTACATTATCATGAAGCATAATATCAAACATATTAAGAATAGTCTTCTTAATACGAGGATCATGAATTGGTGCACCCACTTCTACACGTCTTTCTAGGTTACGTGTCATTAGGTCGGCAGAAGAAATATATACATCTGGATTCTTATCGCCGAAGATATAAATACGAGAATGTTCCAAATAACGTCCTACAATAGATATAACTTGTATATTTTCTGTATAACCCTTAATACCAGGAATGATACAGCATATACCTCTCACAATTAATTGAATTTTTACACCAGCCTGACTGGCTTCTACAAGCTTTTCAATCATCTTCTTACTTGTAACTGCATTACACTTAAATCCTACATAAGCAGGTTTACCAGCTTTCGCAAGGGCAATCTGGTCATCAATCTTTTCAAAGATTCTTGAAATCATACAATGTGGTGCAACTAATAATACATTCGCATTATGATCTGTTTCACCTAAGCATAAATGAGTGAAAAGTTCATTGGCTTCTTCACCAAAAGCATGTTCTGAAGTCATCAAACAGAAATCTGTATAAAGCTTAGAAGTCTTTTCATTATAGTTACCTGTACCAATCTGAGTGAGATACTTGATACCTTCATCAGTACGATAAGTGACAAGACATAATTTAGAGTGTACCTTTAATTCACTTAAACCATAAATAACATGACATCCAGCACTTTCTAATTGCTTAGACCAGGCTATATTGTTTTCCTCATCAAAACGTGCACGAAGTTCTACAAGAACTGTGACATCCTTGCCATTCTCTGCAGCACGAATCAGACTCTTAACAACCTTAGAATTCTTTGCAACACGATAAAGAGTCATCTTAATACTGATCACCTGTGGATCACGACTTGCTTCATCTAAGAATCTTAAGAATGGTGCCATAGATTCAAATGGATAAGAAAGCAGTATATCATGCTTTAATACCTGTTTAATCATTGGTACAGTATTTTCTACAAGTGGAGAATTACGCGCTTCTAATCGCTTATAGAATAATTCTGGATGTCTTGACTTTAAATAATCCTGTAAAGTAAATACAAATGAGAACTCTAATGGGCTCTCTACTTCAAACACCTGACTACTAGAAAGATCCAAGAAATGTCTCAACATATCCACTTCTATCTCTTCTAGACCGGGAGACATTTCCATTCTTAATGGAGCGAGTTTTCTTCTCTGTTTGATAAGAGTTTCCATCATTTCACGATAATCTTCATGTTCCTGTAAAGAATAATCATCCTCTTCAATATCAGCACTTCTTATAATACGAATTATAGAAGCATTCTTTACTGTTTGTCCATGAAAAATCACAGGAAGATACTTTTTCACAATTTCTTCCGCTAAAATGAATTTACCAGGGGTACTTGGTAGGGCAATTAATCTTTCATCAAAAGCAGCAGAACATGAAACAATCCCCATCTTTCTCTTACCCTTTTTACTTTCTAACTGGGTAACTATATAGAGTTCACCGTTATTAAGGAAAGGGAATGGCTGTCTTTTAGAAACAACTTGTGGTGATACAAGTGGAAGCATTTCTTGAGTGAAATAATGTTCGAGGAATTTCTTATTTTCCTTATCCTTAATATCATTATAATTTACAATTTCTACACCATATTCCTTCATTTTTTCAAGGTTAGTTGCATAGATCTTATCTCTTTTCTTATATAAGTACTTCACTTTTCTCTCACAGGCTTTAATCTGCTCAGAAGAAGTCATATTTGTCTTATTTTCTTTTAAAGCAGGATAAAACAAAGCCTGATCAAATAAGAATCCCATACGCACTCTAAAGAATTCATCTAGGTTCGTCTGGAAAATAGAAATAAAAGTCAGACGTTCACCTAACGGCACGCTTTCATCTTTGGCCTGCATAAGAACACGGTCATTAAACTTTAACCAAGATAATTCTCGGTTATCTTTATATATATTCATAATTAATCCTCCCGTATATACTCATTATAGCGTTAATTCTAGCATTATACTAATAATAGTGTGATTTAGTTTGAATAAAGTTTGTGTGAAGATAGTGTAAAATTTGTTCATTTCATATCTTTTGTAAGATATATAGTTTATTTTTTGTACAAATTTAGAAAAATGCCTAAATGAACAGTGGTCAGTTTCATTGACTTTTATCCGTAACATTCTAAAATGAGATTTAGTGAAAGAGAGAGGATGTTATTATGAATACATTAGATAAAGTATCACATGCTGCTGAAAGAAAAGCAATGGAAGTTGTGATTGACCATATTGTGAAAGGTTTGGATAAGGATCGTACAGGAGAATATTTGAAGCTCATTGACTTGGCTGAAAAGTTCTATGGTAAAGGATTTACTAAGGAAAGCTATGATGCTGCGAGAATTGCTGTACAGGATCCCAACAATAAATGGGTTAACTATATTAATAGTGTGATTGATGAAGCAAATCCAGAATTCATTAAAAAGACAGCTTTAAATTTAGGTTATGAAGCATTCTTTAGAGGTACAAAAACAATTCGTGAAAACAGAAAGAAATATAACTGTAATATTCCTTGGCTCATTCTTTTTGATCCAACAAGTGCCTGCAATATGCATTGTGAAGGATGCTGGAGTGGTACTTATGGACATAAGAGCAACTTAACTTTTGAAGATATGGATAAGATTGTCACACAGGGTAAGGAATTAGGCGTCTATCTTTACTTATTAACTGGTGGTGAACCACTTGTAAAGAAGAAAGAAATCATTAAGCTGGCTGAAAAGCATAATGATGTAGAATTCGCCATTTTCTCAAATTCTACTTTGATTGATGACGCATTCTGTAAAGAGTTAGTTAGACTTGGAAATATTACTTTCTTATTATCTATTGAAGGAACTCCAGAAACAAATGATGCAAGACGTGGTGATGGTCATTTTGCAGCCGTTATGAAGGCTATGGATCTATTAAAGAAATATGGTATCGTCTTTGGCACATCTATCTGTTATACAAAATATAATGTAGAAGCAGTCACAAGTGATGAATTCTTTAAGATGATTACTGATAAAGGGGCTCGTTTTGGTTTCTACTTCCACTATATGCCAGTAGGAAACAATGCAGTCACTGACTTACTTCCTACAATCCAACAGAGAAAATATATGATTGATCGTATTAGATATATCCGATCTAATGAATGTAATATTAACTTCTATCCAATGGATTTCCAGAATGATGGTGAATATGTTGGTGGATGTATTGCAGGTGGTAGAAACTACTTCCATATCAACTCTAATGGTGATGCTGAACCATGTGTATTTATTCATTATTCAAATACAAATATTCATGAAAACTCAATTCTTGAAATGTTGCAGTCACCTTTATTCATGGCTTATCATGAAGGACAGCCATTTAATGAAAATCATTTAAGACCTTGTCCAATGCTGGAAAACCCATCATTATTAAGAGAAATGGTGAAACGTACAGGTGCGCATGATACAAATATGGAATCTCCTGAAACAGCAGACCACTTATGTGATAAGTGTGAAGACTATGCAAAAGAATGGGCGCCTATTGCAGAAGAATATTGGAAGGATCATCAGCATCCTCATCCTAAGTATGAAAACTATGCACCTAAGAGAATGGAAGAATTAGGATTACATAACGAAGAATAACTATGTGGCAGTAGAAATACTGCCTTTTAGTATGCAATTTAGTTATAGTGCCCTCCAGTATTGGTATTTTACTTTTATTTCTTTGTTATTTAGAATGATGTCATGGAGGTAAATTATGACATTCACAAACAAGGATTTAAAAAATATGATTATCCCATTGTTCTTTGAACAATTATTAGTCATGTTAGTAGGTATTATAGATACTTTTATTGTAAGCTTTGTGGGAGAAAGTGCGGTATCAGGGGTTTCTCTTGTGAACTCATTTAATACAATCTTTATTTATTTGTTTACAGCTCTTGCATCAGGTGGGGCAGTTGTTATCAGCCAATATATTGGACGTAAAGAAAATGATGATACAAATCGTGCATCAGGACAATTATTGATGTTTTCTATTATCTTTTCATTTGTTCTGATGATTCTTGTCTTGATTTTCAATGAATCACTTTTAAGACTCTTATTTGGCCGTGTAGAAAACTCAGTAATGCAGGCTTGTATCACTTATTTAAGGATATCAGCCTATTCTTATCCAGCCCTCGCTATTTATAATGCAGGTGCTGCTTTATATCGCTCTATGGCTAAAACATCTACAACTATGTATATTTCTATTGCATCTAATATTATTAACTGTATTGGAAATTGCATAGGTGTCTTTGTTTTACACGCTGGTGTCGCAGGTGTTGCTTATCCTTCTCTGATTGCTAGAGTTTTTTCTGCAGTAGTGATCACATTCTTATGCTTCAATAAGACGCTGACTACTTATTATGAAAAGAAGCATATATTTGTATTTGATGCTAAGATGTTGAAAAGAGTATTGAATATTGCGGTTCCTAATGGGATTGAACAAGGAATCTTTCAGTTAGTTAAAGTAGCTTTGAGTTCAGTTGTTGCTTTATTTGGTACTTATCAGATTGCAGCTAATGGTGTGGCCCAAAGTATCTGGTCACTTGCAGCCCTAGTGGGTGTTACAATGGGACCCGTCTTTATTACAGTCATAGGACAGTGCATGGGAGCTAAGGATATAGATAATGCACATTATTACTTTAAGAAGCTGATGAAGATCACAGTTATCTTCTCTATTATATGGAATGTATTCATTCTTCTTATTACACCTCTATTTCTGCAATATTATCAATTATCATCAGAAACTAAGCATCTAGTCTTTGTTTTGGTTATTATTCATAATATTTTTAATACAATTGCGTTTCCATTCTCTGGACCACTCTCTAATGGATTACGCGCCACTGGAGATGTTAAATATACAATGATTGTATCAATCTTGAGTACAGTCGTCGTAAGAGGAATACTTTCTATTATATTTGGTATCACATTCAATCTAGGTGTGATTGGTATTGCCTTAGCAATGTGCGCTGACTGGTCAATGCGTGCTATCATATTTCATCTTCGTTATAAATCAGATAAATGGACGCAATTTAGTGTTATTTAGGAGGACTTTATGAAAGATTTAATCGTTGTATTCAGTTATTCTCATGGTAATACAATACATATTGCAAAAATGATTCAAAAGAAAACTGGGGCTGATCTAAAGGTAATAGAAACAATTCAACCTTATAGTGATGATTATGATGAAGTGGTAGATTTAGGCCTTAAAGAAGTAAAGAAAGGCTATGAACCACCTATTAAAGAAATCTCTATTGAAGACTATGATCGTATTTTTCTAGGAACACCTACATGGTGGTATACGATGGCTCCTGCGATGAAGACATTTATTCATATGCATGATTTCAAAGGGAAAACTGTTATTCCTTTTATGACTCATGGAGGATGGCCAGGAAAAGTTATTAAGGATATGAAAAAAGAATTAAAGGATTCTATTATTCCTACATCAATAGAAGTTCAATTTGATTCAAATGGAGGAGATACTCTTATTACTTCTCTTGATACAATTGAAGAATGGATCAAACAACTATAAAGAGACATTTTGTCTCTTTTTTGTGTATAATGAACTAGAGGTGGTCATATATGCAGAAAATAATGATTGTAGAAGATGATGACATCATTGCATCTTCTATTAAGAAACATCTAGAAAAGTGGAATTATGATGTGTTTGTAGTCAATGATTTTGAAAATGTCTTAGAAGACTTTAGACTCTATGAACCATTACTTATCTTATTAGATATCTCACTGCCTTACTACAATGGTTATTATTGGTGTCAGGAAATAAGAAAAGAATCAGAAGTACCTATTATCTTTATCTCTTCTACAAGTGAGAATATGAATATCGTTATGGCGATGAATATGGGTGCAGATGATTTTATTAATAAGCCTTTTGACTTAATGGTACTCACGGCTAAGTTACAGGCAATACTTAGACGTACCTATTCATTTAATAAAACACAGAATGTCTTGAACTATCACTCACTGACTCTTGATTTATTAAAAGGCGTCATTAGCTATCATGAAGACTCTATAGAACTCACTAAAACAGAACTTAAGATCATGCAGATATTATTTGAACATGCAGGGCAGATTGTATCAAGAGATACAATCATGGAAGCTCTTTGGCAAAGTGAAGCTTTTGTAGATGATAATACATTAAGTGTAAATATTAATCGCTTAAGAAAGAAATTAGATGCTTTTTCTTTACCACAGCTTATTCATACAAAGAAAGGGATAGGGTATCAGTTATATTATGAAGACATATATTAAAGACCATTATCGTTTCTATTTTGTCTATTTAGTCATGATCTTCTTATTTGATCTGATTCTCTTATTATGCGATGTTTCTATTTCATTGCTTTATTATCCTACCTGTTTATGTTTCTTTTTTGTGATTGTTTATTTTAGTTATGACTATTACAAATATAATAACAAGATCAAAGCACTTAAGTATGCCTTGCATCTAGATCATATTTATTTGGAAAATATTTCGACTCCAGAGAATGCTTTAGAAGACTCTTATTATTCTCTTATAGAGAAGATTATCCAGGCTAATATTGTCCTTAATAATCAAAAGGATACAAATTATCATGAGTTATCTGATTATATGACACTCTGGGTTCATCAGATTAAGACACCCATTGCAGGACTTCGACTACTCATACAATCAGGTGAGTCATCACCACATCTACTATCCATGCAGATATTACGTATTGAACAGTATGTGGATATGATGATGTACTATGTCAAGATGGGACATATGAATCAGGATTTGAAGATTGGTCATTATAAAATAGGGGATATAGTAAATGGAGTTGTTAAGAAACAATCTTTATTCTTTATTCATAAGAAAATATCTTTGAATCTAGAAGAGCTAGATGAAGAAATAGTTACGGATGAGAAGTGGACTTCTTTTATTATTGAACAGATCTTATCCAATGCCTTGAAGTATACTAAAGAAGGTTCTATTCATATTTATATGAAGGGATATACATTATATATAGAAGATACAGGAATTGGTATCAAGAAAGAGGACTTGCCTCGTGTCTTTGAAAAAGGCTTTACCGGTACAAATGGACGTATTGATAAGAAGGCCAGTGGATTAGGCTTATATCTTGTTAAGAATATATGTGATACTCTAGGTTATCCTATTCATATAGAATCTATAATCAACCAAGGAACCACTGTTTCCATCTGTTTTGAGAAGAAACCTCTTATCGTAGAGTAACTTACAGAAATGTAAGATAAGAGACTTATTCTGTAAGGTGAATCAATGGCAGATATGTTTCAAAATAATTAAACTATAGTTGTAACGAAGGAGGAAAACATATATGTCATTATTAGAAGTTAAAAACTTGAAAAAAGTCTATACAACACGTTTTTCATCTCAGCAGGTCACTGCTCTGTCTAATGTCTCTTTTTCAGTAGAAGAAGGGGAGTATGTAGCGATTATGGGGGAATCAGGAAGTGGTAAGACAACACTTTTAAATATTCTAGCATCTCTAGATACACCAACAAGTGGAGAAGTATTACTCAATGGAGAAGATATTACTAAAATCAGTGAAAAGCATATTTCACAGTTTAGAAGAAAAAATCTTGGATTTGTATTTCAGGATTTCAACTTATTAGATACATTCTCTTTACGTGATAATATCTTTTTACCTCTGGTTTTGTCTAAAGAAAACTATGATGTGATGGAAACTAAATTGAATCACTTAGCACCACAGCTAGGTATTGAATCACTACTGGATAAATACCCTTATGAAGTATCAGGAGGACAGAAACAAAGAGCGGCTGTTGCAAGAGCTTTAATTACTCATCCTCAGATTATCTTAGCAGATGAACCTACAGGTGCTTTGGATTCTAAATCAACAGATGATTTATTGAATATCTTTGATCATGTAAATAAAGAAGGACAGACCATTGTGATGGTTACTCATAGTACCAAAGCAGCCAGTTTTGCGAAACGTGTCTTATTTATACGTGATGGACAGGTCTATCATCAGATCTATAAAGGAGATAAGACAAACGAAGAAATGTATCAGTCAATCAGTGATACACTTACACTACTCCAGACAGGAGGTAAGTAATTATGTTTTATTTAAAACTTGCTCTGACAAATATTAAAAAGAATGGAAAAATCTATTTCCCATATCTTATTACAAGTATCTTTACAGTTATGATGTTCTATTGTGTGAAGTTCCTAAGTGGAGATAATGGCCTAAGAAAAGACAGTGAATCAGCAGCCATGATGATGGGTCTTGGCGTGTATGTTGTGATTATATTCTCAGTCATATTCCTATTATATATAAATAGCTTCCTCATGAAGAATCGTAAGAAGGAACTTGGACTCTATAATATATTAGGAATGGAAAAGCGTCATGTGATGTTGATCATCTTTTTTGAAACATTGATTGTTTATTTGATTTCTTTAGGATTTGGTGTATTAACAGGTGTTCTATTCAGTAAGCTCATGATGCTTATTTTAGTGAAGATATTGGCTATTCATACATCGATTGTATTCAGTATTGATATGAATGCGATTTTGAACACAACTCTTCTCTTTAGTGTTATTTTCTTTGTCTCATTTATGATCAATGCAGCATCTATTCGTTTCTCTAATCCAATCCAGTTATTAAAGGGTGGACAGGTTGGAGAAAAGGAACCAAAGACAAAGTTGTTGATGACTTTAATAGGTGTTATCACACTAGGTGCTGGTTATGCGATTGCTTTGACAATTAAAGATCCAATCACAGCACTTGTCTTATTCTTTGTGGCAGTTGTACTTGTTATTATTGGTACATATGCACTCTTTACTGCTGGTTCCATTGTAATTTTGAAAATATTAAAGAAGAATAAGAAGTATTACTATCAGACAAATCACTTCATCAGTGTGTCTCAGATGATGTATCGTATGAAGCAGAATGCAGTTGGACTCGCTAGTATCTGTATTTTATGTACATGTATTCTTGTCATGATTTCTTCTACATATACTCTTTATAGTGGCATTTTTGATACTGCGAAAAAAAGTGTTCGTGCTGACTATAGTTATAAAGTAGGGAATATGGAAAAGGTGAACATGGATGAAGAAATCATCAACCTTGAAAAGGATATTAAAACATCTCTTGCTTCTAAAAATATCGATATTTCTCGAATGGCTTCTTTAAAGTATTGTCATGTATTGGCTTCTCAAAATGGTACAGTCTTCACTGCGCCAGGAGAAGGTGTTAATAATAAGATTCTTACAATTCTTGGAATGACATTAGCTGATTACAATCGTATTTATAATCATCATGTCACTTTAAATGATCATGAAGTGCTTTATAATTCTAATTATCATTTTAATCATGATTCAATGATGTTGAATAATCAATTGTATTCATTGAAGATGGTTAAGAATGATCCTTGGTTTGTAAAGGATGATATTGCAAATGTAGATTCAGATAGTATCACATTTGTATTCAAGGATGATGCAGCCTTAAAACAGGCACTTACATTTGAACATCGTTCTTCCCCTTCTTATGTTTATGAAATATTAGTGGATTATAAAGGTGGTTATTTCAATTCAAAGGCTGAAGAAGTCATGCGTAAAACAACACAGAATTTCACTTTGAAAGTCAGTGAAAAGAATGATGGTGAAATCAGTTGTTCTAATATGACTCGCTATGAAAACTACCAGGAATTTAGTCAGATGTATGGTTCATTATTATTCTTAGGAATCTTTCTAGGTGTACTCTTTATGATGGCAGCAGTATTGATTATGTATTATAAGCAGTTATCTGAAGGCTATGAAGATCAGAAAAGATATGAAATACTGCAGAACGTAGGATTGAGTAAAAAAGAAGTCAGACAGGCTGTATCTTCACAGGTATTGATTTTCTTCTTTCTTCCTCTTGTAGTTGCTGTGATTCATATGTCCATGGCATATAATATGATCTTAAAGATGTTTAAGGTAATGATTCTTAGTGCCCCTCAGACATTTATTACATGTACTGTTGTATCAGTGATAGTACTTACTATTTGTTATACTATTGTTTATTTCTGTACAAGTCGTACATATTATAAAATTGTAAGAAAAAAATAAAAAAGGCTTTCGAGCCTTTTTTTAGTAGTTTAAGAAGTAATCGTTAATTACTTTTTTATCTTTTGTGATTGTTAGAGAAAGCATTAATAGAATACGTGCTTTATAAGGAGATAGGTTATTAGCCCCTAGACATACATGCTTAGGATCAAAATAATCATCCTGGAAGATAATACTGTTCGTTACACGGCTCGCACGTACAAAGACAATACCCTGTTCAGATAATTCTTCAATACGTTGACGCCACGCCTTGGAATAGTTTCCGCTCCCTGTTCCGACAATCACAATACCTTCATTATTTTTTGCTAAAAAGTCAAGAATATCAGGAGAAGCACCCACATAGTAGTCGGCAATTGCGACATGAGCTAAATCGTTGATTGGTTTACGTGAAAAGACTGAATAAGTAGTATGTCTCTTTAATGGTTGAGAAGAGAAATAGACTTCATCATCCTTCATATAACCAAGATTGGCGAAAGCTCTCTGGTCGAAGGCATCGATCTTATAATTACTGATCTTCTGGATATCTCTACCAGAGAAGATAGTACTTGAAAATAAGCACATTACACCACGACCCCAAGCTTCGCTATGACTTGCAAGCATAATGGCCTGGAATAAGTTAAATGGTCCATCGGCACTTGTTGCAGTTGCAGGACGCATCGCACCTGTTAAAACAACAGGTTTTAATGTATTGACTGTTAAGTTTAAGAAGTAAGATGTTTCTTCCATTGTATCAGTTCCATGAGTGACAACAATTCCATCAATATCCTGCTGATCTGCAAGTTTATTAATATGTTCAGTTAAGATCAACCATCTTTGATCATCAATTTCATTAGAATCAACAGAAAAGAGATTATCTAAAACAATCTCAACACGATCTCTTATATCTGGAATAGAATCCAATACTTCATCTACAGAAATAGTGCCTGCTTCATAATTTGTTGTTTTACCTGCAGCACCACTTCCTGCAATCGTACCACCTGTTGCAATAATCGCAATTCTTTTCTTTTTCATATTTTTTTACACCTCGCTCATAATTATATTTAAAACAAAACTTGAATGCAATAATCTCTATTTAGTGTGTTCTAGAATATGCTTCAATGTTTTAGAATCCGTTACAGAAACAATCCCATACTCATACTCTACAGCATTTTCCTCTTTTAATTTCTTCATAATACGTGATACCGTCACTCTATTCATATCTAAACATCCTGCAATATCTTCGTGTGTATAAGGAATGGATTTCTTTCCGTTATCTGTTTCAATAAGAAGGAAGTCAGCTACCTTTTGTGTACTATTATAGTTCACTAATCTTTCAATTGTATGTGTTAAATAGTTGCATGTAGAAGTCAGATGCTGAAGCATAAGTATCATGAGATCATTATTTTTCTGTAATATAGGCATCAAATCAGTAATATGACAACGGATGAATTCTACATCAGTAATTGTGGCCATATTCGCTTTACGTACAGAATGGTTTAAAAAAGAACCATCACCAAAAATACGTCCTTTCTTTAATACCTCCAAGGTAATCTGTTTCCCCTGTGGACTGCTTAAATAAGCACGGACACGACCTTTGATTAAAAGATAGATATCATTCGCGTCATCACTCTCATAAAAGATGACTGTCTTTGAAGGCAAGACACAACGTTCACCTACTGATTCAAAAAAATAAAAATAGTTTTCTGGAATAATGATATTCATATGTCCTCCATTGTAGCCTAGGCTACTGTATTGTCTCTTTTTATCATTATAATATTCCTGGGTGATGAAAATGAAGGAAAAGGTATTATCAATAGTAAAAATCTTGGTTGGTGTCGCTTTGACTGATATAGCACTTGGTATGATTGTATTACCACAATCCTTCGCTGCAGGAGGCGTAACAGGTTTATGTGTTATTTTAAGTAAGATGATTCCATTACCAGTCTCAATTCTTGTATTAATTTGTAATGCGATATTATTTATATTAGGTTATATATTTATTGGTAAAGAATTCATTTTCAAGACATTAATTGTCAGTATTATCTTTCCATTTGGATTAGATCTATGTCAAAAATATAATCTCTTAGCTGAAATGAGTTCTGATCCTTTAATGAGTGCAATTCTTGCAGGTGTCCTCATTGGGGCAGGGGTAGGACTTGTACTTTTAGGTGATGGATCTTCTGGTGGTTTTGATATTATTGGTGTCATCTTACAGAAGTATTTCAAAGTTCCTGTTTCTATCGTTATGAATGTATGTGATATTACAGTTATTTTGATTCAGGTGGCATCTAATCCCTTTATGAAGAATGTATATGGTATTCTTGCGATTATGATCTGTACTATAACAGTCAATAAAGTATTGGCATATGGTCAATCACAATGTGAAATCATGATTATGAGTCATGAATATGAAAAAATCAGAGAACGCATTTATAAAGAAATTGATGTTGGGCTCACGTTATTAAAAGCGGAAACAGGTTATTTAAGAGAAGATATGCAGGTGATACTTGTGGTCACACAGTATAAAAAGATTGCGACAATTAAGAAAATCTCTGTAGAAATAGATCCTACTTCCTTTGTTTTTGTGAGTGATGTTCATTCAGTCATTGGAAAAGGGTATACATTATCACGTTAAGACCTACGGGTCTTTTTCTTTTTGTGCTACAATAGATATAGGTGATAAATATGTTGAATGAATTAATGATGAAGATGATTGAATTTGATTATGGAGATCCTAAGCGTATCCAGCATTTTATAAAGGTACATAGCTTCTCTAAATTAATTGGTGAAAAAGAAGGATTAGATGCACATACACTATTTGTATTAGAAGCAGCCAGTATTTTACATGATATTGGAATACGTGTATCAGAAGAGAAATATGGCTTTCAAAATGGAAAACTGCAGGAACAGGAAGGTCCTGCACCTGCAAGAGAAATATGTACTTCTTTAGGATTTAAAGAAGATGATATAGAAAGAATATGTTTCTTGATTGCGCATCATCATACATATACTAATGTAGAAGGAATGGATTATCGTATCTTGTTGGAAGCAGATTTTTTAGTCAATGCATTTGAAGGGAATGCTTCTATTGAATCTATTCAGCATGCCAAAGAGAGTTTTTTTGAAACAGAAACAGGTAAGCATATATTAGATACAATGTTTAAGTCATAGTTTTTCTATGACTTTTTTTGGAGGATTATTATGTGTGGACGTTATTATTTAGATGAACAATTGAAATATGATTTAACAAGATGGGTCATTATTCCTGATGGACATATGTTTCCTTATGGAGATATTCATCCAGGAGAGGAAGGCTTTATTATTTTGAAGGGTCATTATGGAGACTATAAGACATGGGGTTATCCATTAAATCAAAAACGTGTCTTTAATGCACGCATAGAAACAGTATTGGAAAAGAAGATGTTTAAAGAAGATGCAGTAAAAAGAAGATGTATTATTCCAATCAGTGGTTTCTATGAATGGGATAGAGCGCATGCGCAATATCGCTTTACTAATAATCATATTCTTTATCTTGCAGGTATCTATCATGATAATTATTTTACAATACTTACAAAAGAAGCAGAAGACATCATGTCTAACATTCATACAAGAATGCCTGTCATTGTTTCATTTGAAGATATAGATTTATGGCTTAATGAAGGAAGAGTATACAAAAAAACCAAAGACTCTTTAGAAGTCCTTGGTTCTCATAAACAAATATCATTAGATGATATCAGTGACATCAATCCATGATTCCTGGTGGGCATATTTTTCTAATTCTGGAATAGTGAGCTTAATAGCGCTATTAGGACTGCCACATGCTGGATAAACATGATCAAAACGTTCTAGAGACTCATCAAGATAGACTTTAATACCTTCTTTTAATCCAAAAGGACAAACACCACCTACTGGATGACCAGTCAAAGATTCTACTTCATCTCCATGAAGCATTTTAGCTTTCTTGTGAAAGAATGATTTATATTTCTTATTGTTGATTCTTGCATCTCCGGCCATTACAATTACAATGACTTCATCCCCAACATGAAAAGACATTGTTTTCGCAATTTCCTGTTCTTTACAGCCAATAGCTTGTGCTGCAAGTTCCACGGTCGCACTTGATACAGGAAACTCTACAATATGTGTATCCAAATTATATTGTTTGAAATAATTTCTAACAGAACTTAAAGACATAATAACCCCTCCTATCAACATATTAACTAGATATGTTGATAAGGATTATACCATAAAAACTGAGTTTTTCAATAATCACAACCTTTATTTTCTTCTTGGATAGAAAGAATCAAAGCACCTAGCAATCCATATTCCTTGAAATGTTCAATAAAGTGAATATCGGGAAGATATTCTTCTGGAAAGTATTTCTTTAATAATTCTCTTAACTCATGTTTATTAGTATATTTACATGATACGATCAATATTTCAGGATCATAGATAGAAATGACTGCAGCAGCCTGATAGGCAAGGAATTTTAATTGTTCCTCTGGTGTCTTTTGAAATTGTTCTCTGTTAAATGGCAGATATTTGGCTTCTCCTGCTATCTTATGCGCTCCTTCTATTAATTGTCCTTTAAAGACAGAACCTATACCACAAGGTCTGCCCATGGATGGCTGATAAAGAAAAGAGATTGTCTGGTATTCATTCTGTGAAATATAATAACCAGATACAAGGGCATTGACATCATTAAATAAATAGAAACGTTTATTTGGATAACGTTTATTAAGCGGTCCTAAGACATTGATTCTTTGGTCACGGAAGTCCATATAACCATCATGAATTATACCTGGAAGACTAATTCCAATAATAGGAATATCTGGATGAAAGAGTAATACTGTATCAAGGATATCAAAGAGGTCATTCACTTGAAAATCAAACTTAACGACTTCATTATCTAATAATATTTTGTTGTTAGGATCAAAAACACGATATATCATTCTTGTACGATGACTTGTGCGAACTGTCGCAATGGTTAAAATCTTTGTCTGATGAGGTACTGGACGACTAATGACAGGTAAACAAGCCGTAGTTGGATGACGACGAGACGATAGATGTTCATCTAAGAATTCTAATAATGCGCCTGCATCATATTTTGCGAATATTGTAGAGGGGATAGTCAGTACTATCTTCTTTTTAAAGCATGTTTCTAGTTTTGTCTTTTTAGAGCTCACCTGTGGAGCCACAAGAATCGCATCATAATTCTTCGCAATATCATAGAGTTCATGGTAAGCAATCGCATCAAATTCATAATTCTTAGATAAAAGCGTAGTCGCTTCATTGAGTTGTGCGGCAAACATACCTGTAGTGAGGCCGCTTGTACATGTTAAAAGAACACGAACAGGAGGTTCATTGATCAATTGTTTAACACATTGAAGCATTTCTTCATATAAAGAAATGGCATGACTCATAGTATGCATCTGAAAATGAAGATAGAAGTCTATCTTATCAGTGACGAGATTTGTGACGGATAATTCAATCAGGTTATGGTCATTAAATACCACTTCGGCATGACAATAAGGCGTTGTGAGAATAACTTTTTTATTTTCTTCTTTAATATCACAGCCCTCAATAGACTGAATGAGAATCCATTCCTTGAATAATAATGTATGTATATCTCTTAAAAATTCATCCATAATAATCACCTCAACAATAGTATATCAGAACGATGCTGAAATGAGAGATTTTTTAAATATATTGAAAAATGATGCTAGATTCTTGTCAAAATAGTTTTGAAAAGCTGTTCATAATTAGAAAATGATGTTTCTTTATGGATTCTTATATTATAATACTTAAAAGAGATTACACTATAATCTATTGATATAGGAGAAAACATATGGGGAAATATTTATTTTTTGATATAGATGGTACTTTATTAAGTGATGTCACACATACTGTGCCACAAAGTGCAATAGAGGCTATTAAGAAAGCAAAAGAGAATGGACATCATTGTTTCTTCTGCACAGGAAGAAGTTATTTTATGACAAAGGAAATTTCTTTTACAGGAATAGAAGATGCAATTATTGCGAATGGTGCAGCAGTGATTCGTGATGGTAAACCAGAATTACAGAAAATCATTTCAGAAGATGTTGTAAAGAAAACACTTGAACTTATTGAAGAATTAGGTGGAGGCTATCAAATTATAGACTGGAAATATGGTTACCAGAATCCTTATACACATGCTATGTTTGAAGAACAGTTCAAAAAGAAATTTGATGAACCTGTTGAAGAAGTGTTCAAGAAAAAGAGTATGAAGACAATGGCTGAAACAGAGAATAATCCAATTCTTAAGATTGATGCGACTTTTGATACGGTAGAAGCAGCTGAGAGATTCATGAAAGAATTAGACCCAAGTTTGACTTTTATACCAGCTGGAGGCTATACATCAATATTTGGTGCAAAGGCTGGAGAAATGATGATTAAAGGTGTATCTAAAGGGGCGACTATTCAAAATTTCATGGAGTCTATTGGTGAACCAATAGAAAATGCCTATGCATTTGGTGATTCTACAAATGATATAGAAATGTTGGAAATGGCTGGTACTGCTATTGCAATGGGCAATGGGGCTGAATTGGCAAAGGCTGTTGCAGATTATGTGACTGATACAGTGGATAATGATGGAATATATAATGCAATGGAGCATTACAAACTAATATGATCTATTATGGAAGAGAATGCCAGATTTATGGCAATCAAGATGCTGATGTTTATATCTTCTGTTTCTTTCATGATTGCACTTCAATTGTAGAATCATTTACAAGAGACTATTGTCTCATTGCACCGGTCATCAAGGATTGGAATGATGAATTATCTCCTTGGGCTGCTGATGGTTTTGGCGGAAAGGGGAAGGAACTTGAAAAGTGGATTCTTTCAACTATGACTTCTTCTCATCATTATCTTATTGCGGGTTATTCTCTTGGTGGCTTGTTTAGTTTATGGATGTATGGAAGACATCAATCTTTTATAGGATGTATAAGTGCATCGGGTTCCTTATGGTTTCCAGGCTGGATGAACTATCTTCATACGATTCATCGAAAAGGAACTGTTTATTTATCTCTAGGTAGAAAGGAATCAAAGACTAAGAATAAACTAATGTGTACAGTAGGACAAAATACAATAGAAACCTACCATTACTTAAGCAAGAATAACATATGTATATATATAGAAGAGAATGGCGGTCATTTCACTGAACCAGGTCAAAGAATGATTAGAGGTTTTAAATGGCTTTTTGAAAATTTATCTATCTTTTTTGAATAAACTATGTTAGAATACACACGGTCGCAAAGGCATTTAAAAAAATATGCGATTAATGCCCATTAGAAAATGATTTTTTTGATTGACTTATAATCTCGTTTTCATTATAATGGGTGATGCAGTTATAGAGGGTGATCAAGGTGAAATGGAATCGTAATTGGTTAGTCAAACAGAAAAATGGAAAATTTGATTTCGAAGAAACGATAACATTTCCTAAAGAAATGTTCTATAACTTATCTCGAATCAATGATTTGAAGGATGTGGAAGTTACAGGATCAGGCAACTTCAATAGTAGTGAAGAACGTCTTTATGTAACCTACCATGTTCAGGGAACAATGGTTGTTCCTTGTGCTATATCATTGGAAGATGTTGATTACCCATTTTCTATTGATACAGATGTTGTGTTTGCGTTTTATAAGCCTGATGAAGACGAAGATGTTGTAGAAGCAAGAAAGAATGTTGCTGATCTTACTTCTGTCATATTCCAAGAAATCATGATGGCTATTCCAATGAGAGTTGTGAAGGAAGGCGCAAAGATGAAAACAAGCGGCTTAGGCTGGAAAGTTATGGATGAAAGCGAAGTAGTCGCAAAAGAAGAGGATACAATCGATCCCCGTTTAGCAAAACTCAAAGATTATTTCAAGGATCAGGAATAAGGAGGTAGAACAAGATGGCAGTACCATTTAGAAGAGTATCAAGTACAAGAAGAGACAAGAGAAGAACTCATGACAAATTATCAGCTCCTGCAGTTGTTAAATGTCCAGAATGTGGTGAATTCAAATTAGCACATAGAGTTTGTGGTCATTGTGGTTATTATAATGGCGTTAAAGTTAAGGATGTAAAATAATTCCTTTGGAGAGATGAAAGTCTCTCTTTTTTTTATTTTTAAGAGGATTTTTAGCGTTTTGTGCTAGAAATCTTTTTTTTCTGTTTTATTTCCATAAATTTCTTGTCTGAATGTGGATTGTAAGTCTATAATAGTGGTAACAAGTGTAAAAAGGTGGAAAATTGTGGAAAGGTGTGGTGAGTAAGGTATGTTCTATGGCGAGTACAAGCACAATCTAGATACTAAAGGCCGTTTGAGCATTCCTGCTAAGTTCCGCGGAGAATGCGGAGACCATGTCTATATCATGAGAGGCCACGAAGGCTGCCTTGATATTTATACAGAAGAAGGCTGGCAGACTTATTATGAAGAGTTAAAGAAACTCTCTAATAAGAAGAAAGAAGAACGTGCTTATTTGCGTATGGTGACTTCACGTATGAATTGCAGCGAATTTGATAAATTAGGTCGCATCAATATTCCCCAGGTATTACGTACACATGCTCATTTAGAGAAGGAGTGTACTATTGTTGGTGCTGGTGAACATATTGAAATATGGGATACTGCCAAGTGGGAAGCATTCTATGATGAATATGATGACCAGTTTGATGAATTGTCAGAAAGAATATCAGAAAATGAGGAATGATAAATATGTTTGAACACTATAGTGTATTATTAGATGAAACAATTGATGCATTAAATATAAAAGAGGATGGTATTTATGTGGATTGTACTCTAGGAGGAGGGGGACACAGTTCTCGTATTCTAGAAAAACTGACAACAGGGCATTTATACTGTTTTGATCAGGATGCACATGCAATTGAGGCAGCAAGAGAAAGACTGTCTCAAATTTCGGATAACTTTACAATCATCCATGCGAACTTTAAGGAAATTAAAGCAAGACTTTCGATGGAAGGTGTTTATAAGGTGGATGGTATTGTATTTGATTTGGGTGTATCATCTCCGCAGTTTGATAATGCTGAAAGAGGATTTAGCTACAATACAGATGCAAGACTTGATATGCGTATGAATCAGGAACAGCCATTAAGTGCATATGAAGTGGTGAATAACTACTCTTACCAGGATTTAGTGACTATTTTATATAAGTATGCAGATGAGAAGTTTGCAAAATCGATTGCAAGAATGATTGAAAAAGAAAGACAGGTTAAGCCTATTGAAACAACTTTTGAATTAGTGGAAATTGTGAAAAAGGCAATTCCAGCACGTGCAAGACGTACAGGTGGTCATCCAGCTAAACGTACATTCCAGGCTATTCGTATTGAAGTCAATGATGAGTTAAATGTATTTGAACGTGCTTTGACAGATTCATTAGATTTATTGAACGTAGGTGGACGTGTTGCAGTCATCAGTTTCCATTCATTAGAAGATAAGATCACTAAGTATATGTTTAATGAAAAGACTGCAGTACCAGACTTGCCGATGGGTATGCCAGTTATTCCGGAGGAATATCAGCCTCATTTTAAGAAAGTAACAAGAAAACCTATTGTGGCAGATGAAAAAGAATTATCTGAGAACAGACGTTCTCATTCAGCTAAATTAAGGGTTATAGAAAGGATACGTGATGAATGATGAAAAGAAGAAAATCAAGATTTTTAAAAATGACAGAAGTGTTGCTTGCTTTCTCTTTTGTGCTATTTTTGGTAGGTAGTATTTATTTGAATTCTTATGAATCACAATTAAATGCAAATATCAAAGAGACACAGGATAAAATTTCTGAAGTACAATCAGATATTGATGCTTTAGAAATGTCTAAACAGGAATTGGCTTCTTTTTCACGTATGAAAGATGTTGCAACAAAGAAAGGTTATGATTATCAGCCTAGTTCTGCAGCTGCTGCAGTAGTAGGAGCTGAAGAATAATGAAGAAATCTAGAAATAGAAGTGGTCAGGTTGTTATGCTTGTATTCCTTTTTATGATGATTGTGTTAGGAATCAATGTCTGTTATTTGTGTACAACAGGTAAGACAATGATCAGTAATGTCAACGTGAGAGACTTTGCGAAAAATCGTGGAGGAGGACAAGTGACTAAGGTTGTTCAGGCAGCCCGCGGTACTATTTATACAAGTGATAATGAAATCATCGCTTCGGATGTAAAAAAATATAAGTTAAGAGCAGTTCTTTCTGAACGTTATAGTAAAGAAAAGGTACCTGCTTATGTTCTAGATAAGGATAAGACGGCAGAACAGCTCGCACCTATTCTAGGTGTATCTAAAGATGCAATTATGAAGAGCTTAAATAAAAAAGCTGATTCAGTAGAACTTGGTGAGTGTGGTAGTAAGCTTTCAGCTGGAAAGAAAGCAAAAATCGAAGCGTTAGAACTTCCGGGTTTTAGATTCACCAAAAATAGATTTGCTGATACATACACTCTACAAGTGGTTCTAGAGGAGTGCTATACAAGTAAAGAAGTTCCTGCTTATGTTGTGGATAAGAATAAGACAGCAGAACTGTTAGCACCTATCTTAGGTGTTTCAAAACAAACAGTTTTATCCCGCTTGACTAAGAAAACATATCAGGTGGAATTTGGTAACTATGGTCGTAATCTTTCTTCAATCACGAAAGAAAAGATTCAATCATTAGGATTGCCAGGTCTTGAATTTGATGAAATTACATCTCGTAATTATCATTTTGGTGATTTTGCAAGTTATGAAGTAGGATATGCAGCTGTGGCTGCAGAAACAGATCCTTACAATATCGTTGGACAGATGGGTATTGAAAAGAGCTACAATAACTGGCTTAAAGGTACAAATGGTGAAAAAATCTACTTGGTAGATTCTAAACGTAATACATTGCCTAATGGTGTTATTTCTGATAAGAAGGCAGTAAGTGGTAATGATGTTTATTTGACAATCAATTCTACTCTTCAGACAGAACTGGATTCATTAATGAAAGATATGCAGGAAAATACGGATGCAACTAAAGCCTGTGCTGCTGTTATGAATGCGAAGACAGGTGCATTGCTGGCGATTTCTAACTACCCTTCATTTGATCCTAATAAACGTAATTTTTCAAATTATAATGATACATTCCTCAACGAAGCATTTGAATGTGGTTCGGTTTTCAAGCCATTTGTATATGCGAATGCTTTAACGGATGGTGTATTAGACTTAGATAGTAAATATAACTCAGGAACATATGACTATATATCTAATGGCCGTGTGATTGCAACAATTCATGACCATAATAGAATAGGATGGGGTCGCATTACTTATCGTGATGGTTTGTACCATTCTTCAAATACAGCTATTTGTCATATTCTTGCTGAACATACAAATATGTCCAGTCTTATTGAAGATTATAAGAATCTTGGATTATTCCAGACAAGTAAGGTGGATGGCTTGTCTTCAGGAAGTGGTGTAAAAGGCTTTGATGGTAAAACAAAGAGTCTTGAATATTTCACAACTGGATTTGGTCAAGGGTCTTCTATCACGACATTACAGCTGTTAAGAGGTTATTCAGCATTTGCGAATGACGGACGTACAGTAGAGCCTTATCTAGTAGAAAAAGTTGTTAATCCAACAAATGGTAAAACACTTTATAGTGCCAAGACTTCTTATTCTAAGAAAATCTATTCTACTGAAGCAGTTGCACAGATTAGAACACTTCTTTATGGTGTTGTTAATATTGATGGTTCTACAGGTCGTGATTATAAGGATTCATCAGTTGAAATCATCGGTAAGACAGGTACTGGTCAGATTGCGGAAAATGGTGCTTATTCATCTACAAAACATACACATTCCTTTGTTGGTATGGCACCTTATCGTGATCCTGAAGTAGAAGTGATTGTCTGGTTTCAGAATGAAAAGAGCGGTACAAATTATTCTGGCACACTTGTTAAGAGTATTATTAAATCGGCATTAAATATCTTAAGTAAAGATACTGAAAAGGTGAATACAGCACCTTATGTATTAAATAACTATATGAACCAGAGTACACAATATGTGGAAGGCATTTTAAAGAAGCATTCATTAACACCTGTTGTAATTGGTGATGGTTCTACTGTTATTGGACAGTATCCATCTGGTACAACTGAAGTAACAACAGGATCTAAAGTTCTCGTGTTAACAGATGGACAGAAATATACAATGCCTTCAATGCTTGGCTGGTCTCGTAAAGAAGCAGAAGCCTTTGCATCATTGACAGGTGTTGAAATTAAGATGAATGGTCTGGGTTCTATTTATGCTCAGAGTATTACAAAGGGAACTGAACTGAAACAAGGCACTGTCATTGAGCTTTATGCAAAATAAAGTGACATTGTATTTACACCCATATTATGCTACACTTGTGGGGTAAAATAGAGGGAGGAAATTTTCATGTTTCTATTAATGATCAGTTTTATAGTGGCATTAGCGCTCGTACTTGTCGCAATGCCTAAGGTTATACCTTACTTACATAAATTAAAGTTTGGACAGGTGGAAAGAGAAGAGGGACTCGCTTCTCATAAGAAAAAGGGTGGTACACCTACAATGGGTGGTGTGGTATTCATTGTAGCTACTGTGATTGCTGCTTATATCTGTCACTATCAGAATTTCATGAATCCTTATGTCAACTTATTGACATTCTCATTATTAGGATTCGGTATCATTGGATTTATTGATGACTATCTCATTGTTGTGCAGCACAGCAATAAAGGGTTGAAGCCAAGCTATAAATATGCAATGCAGTCAGTTGTGGCAATTGCATTCTATTTCTTAGCGAAAAAATTCTTACCTAATTTCTCAACAGAAATTATTATTCCTATTGCTCATATTAGTATGAATCTTGGATGGTTCTATCCAGTCTTTGTTTATTTCATGTTTACTGCAGAATCTAATGCCGTAAATTTAACAGATGGATTAGATGGACTTGCAACAGGTCTTATGATCATTGCATTAACACCATTTGTCGCTTTTGCAATTTTAAGCAAGAATATTGAAGCAGCAATATTTGGTGCTGCATTAATGGGTGGTTTGACTGGTTTCTTAGTATTCAATGCACATCCAGCTAAGATTTTCATGGGTGATTGTGGTTCTCTTGCTTTAGGTGGTATTCTTGCGGCATTTGCCGTCATCACTAAACAGGAACTTCTTGTGCTTATTGTTGGTATTGTGCCACTAATTGAAACTTTATCTGTATGTATTCAGGTTATTTCATTTAAGACAAGAGGTAAGAGAGTCTTCAAGATGGCACCTATTCATCATCATTTTGAAATGTGCGGATGGAGTGAAAATAAGGTTGTTGTCACTTTCTGGGCTGTCGGATTTATTGCTGGTATTATTGGATTATTGTTAGGGGTGTTATAAATGTTTAAAGGCAAAAAAGTACTTGTATTAGGACTTGCAAAAAGTGGAAAGGCAGCAGTTGAATTATTAAAGTTCATGCATGCTGATATCACTATAAATGAATCAAAGAAAAAAGAAGATATTCCTGAATATGACACATATGTGAGTGAAGGAATTGAAATGGTATGTGGCGGACAGCCAGATGAATTATTTGAAAGAGATTTTGACTTTGTAGTTAAGAATCCAGGTATTAATTATCATGCGCCATTTATCTTACGTTTAAAAGAACGTGGTATTCCTGTTTATACAGAAATTGAATTAGGCTATAAGGTGGCTAAAAAGCAGCATTATATTGCTGTAACAGGAACAAATGGAAAGACTACGACTGTGACTTTGATTTATGAAATCTTAAAAGCTGCAGGTCGCAAGGCACATATTTGCGGTAACTACGGTATTCCTTATTGTGAAGTTGTATTAAATGAACATTTATATGAAGAAGAAGGACATGATATCGTTGTTGAAATGTCTAACTTCCAGTTAATTGATATTGAAGAATTTAAGCCTGAAGTGGCTACTGTATTAAATTTAACACCTGATCATCTTGATTATATGGATTCTTTAGATGAATATTATGCATCTAAGATGCGTATTTATATGAACCAGGATGAGAAAGATTTATTTATTAATAATAGCGATGATGAGACTTTACAGTCATATTTAGCAAAGTATCCAGTTCCATCACGTATTGAAACATTTTCTGTCAAGGGACAGGGAGATGTAGAACTTAAAGACAATGCCATTTATTACAAAGGTCAGAAGGTTATAGATCGTGATGAAATCAAGATTGTTGGTTTGCATAATGTAGCCAATATGATGGTGGCTATTGCATCATGCGCATCAGTAGGTGTCTCACTTGATTCTATACATGATACACTTGCAGCATTCAAGGGTGTAGAGCATCGTATTGAATTTGTAAGAGAACTTGATGGAGTACGTTATTATAATGACTCTAAAGGAACAAATACAGATGCCGCAGTGATTGCGATTAAAGCATTTGAAAAACCTGTTATTTTATTGATGGGTGGTCATGAAAAGAATCTTGATTTAAAAGATGTGAGAGAACTGAATCCTCTTATTAAGACGTTGATCTGTTTTGGTGAAACAAAGGAACGTTTCTCTAAAGATATGGCACATCCTCATACTATTGTTGTAGATCATATGAAAGATGCTGTCTTAAAAGCAAAAGAAATTGCCAAAGAAGGCGATGTTGTATTGCTTTCTCCTTCAACAAGTTCATTTGATGAATTCCATAGTTATGTTGAAAGAGGAAATGTCTTCAAGGACATCGTGAACAAGTTATAGGAGTGGGTTAAATGAAAATTATAGTAAGTGCTGGTGGAACAGGAGGACATATTTATCCTGCTCTTGCCTTAGTTGATTATATTAAAAAATGTAATCCAGATACAGAATTCTTATTTGTTGGAACAACAGATAGACTAGAGTCTCAGATTGTACCTCAGATGGGACTTAATTATCGTGGTTTACATGTAAAAGGTCTTGTAGGTAATCCTTTGCAGAAGGCAAAAAATGCTTTAATTTTCTTAAAGTCTTTAAAGTCTTCTAAGAAGATTTTAAAAGAATTCAACCCTGATATCGTGATCGGGTTTGGTGGATATCCAAGTGCATCCATTGTTTTAGCGGCAACTCAGAAGGGTTATAAGACAATGATTCATGAACAGAATTCCATCATTGGTTTAACAAATAAAATCTTAATTAAACGTGTAGATGAAATCATTTGCTGTTATGAAAAAGCTTTAAAAGCATTCCCTCAGGATAAGACTAAGCTACTTGGTAACCCTCGTGCTTCTGTTGTATCTGAAGGTGTACTTAAAGATGTGCATGATCTTTATAATATTGCTCCTGATAGAAAAGTTATGGTGATTGTTATGGGATCATTAGGATCTGCAACAGTCAATACAGTTATGAAGGATGCATTACATAAGATGGATCATAAAGATTATGATGTGCTTTATGTTACGGGTAAGACTTATTATGAAAAGATGAAGGAAGAACTTAAGGACTTAAGTCACTCTATTCATGTATTACCTTATATTGAAGATATGCCAAGCGTATTACATAGTTGTGATTTAGCAGTCAGTCGTGCAGGAGCTACAACTCTTGCTGAAATGACAGCACTAGGTACTGCATCTATTATTATTCCTAGCCCATATGTGGTAGCAAATCATCAGGAATATAATGCCCGTGAACTTGTCAACAAGGGTGCAGCACATCTTATCCTTGAAAAGGATTTAAATGCAGATGCATTTGTAGAAGTCGTTGATCAGTATATGAACAATGAGGAAATGCGTAAAGAATTATCACAAAAAGCACTTGCTTTAGGTAAACCTCATGCATGTGAGGATATTTATAAAGAAATTTTAAAGTTAACAGGAGGACGCTAATATGGATGTGAAGCAGGTATATGAAGATCTTATGTCTATGGAAGTAGGCAAGGTGATTGAAAATGAACCTATGTACAAGCATACAACCTATAAAGTGGGTGGACCTGCCAAGATATTCGTTAAAGCAAAAGATATCGATTCACTTATTCAGACTCTAAAATATTGCCGTGATCATGACATTAAACACATGGTTATTGGTAATGGCAGTGATCTCCTATTTAGTGATAAAGAATATGATGGTGTGATCATCTCAATGAAATCATTTGATGATGTTAAGATGAATGGCAGCACTATTGTGGCACAAGCAGGTGTTTCTATGATTGCCTTAGCTTATTCAAGTGCCAAAGCAGGATTATCAGGCTTTGAATTCATGGGTGGTATTCCTGGAGATATGGGTGGTGGCATTTTTATGAATGCTGGTGCTTATAAGTATTGTATGGCAGATGTATTCAAGTGCGCACGCGTACTTGATGATGAACTCAATGTGATTACATTAAGCAAGGAAGATATGGAATTCTCTTATCGTCATTCCGTATTACAGAAGCATCCAAATTGGATTATTCTTGATGCAACATTTGAAATGACAGCGAAAGATCCTGGGGAAATCCGTAAAGTGCTTGATAAACGTAAAGAACGTCGTATGAGTACACAGCCATGGAATTTCGCATGTGCAGGAAGTGTCTTTAGAAATCCAGATGAAAAACCTGCATGGCGTTATATTGATGAAGCTGGGTTGCGTGGTTATGAAATTGGTGGTGCACAGGTATCACCTAAACATTCAAATTTCATCGTAAACAATGGCTATGCAAGTGCTAAGGATATACTTGATCTTATTCGACTTGTTGAAAAGACTGTTTATGAGAAGTTTGGAGTTAAGCTTCATAAAGAAGTTATTTTAGTGAATTGGGATTAAATATGGATAAGAAGCCCGATTTTCTATTCAATGAATATGATCGCAGCCCATCACGTGAATTGATTGAAAAGAGCAGACGAAGAAGAAAAAGAAGAAAGCGTCGTTTGATGCTTATCGGTATAATTCTTCTAGTTATTTTAGGATATATTGTATCCCCATTATCAAAAGTCATGTCTATTCATGTCACTGGTAATTCTCAGCTATCAAAAGATCTGATTGTGAAGGAATCAGGTATTACAAATCATACTTATCACTTGTTGTTGAACAATGACACAATTAAGAAGAAGTTGAAAAAGACAGGGCTCGTTACTAAGGCGTATGTCACTCATAACATTTTAGGTGGTGTCTCTATTGAAATCCAGGAAGCAGGTTTAGTGGCTTATATGGAACTTAACAACAAGACTTATGTGGTGACTGAAGAAGGAAAGCTTATTGAAGTTGTTGAAGGTATGAATTATACAGGTCTTAAACAGATTCCTAAGATTTCAGGATTTAATGATTTAAAGGCAGTAGAAGAACTCGCAGGTCAGTATGCTTCTATTCCTGTTACTATTAGAAATGCTGTAAGTGATATCGTTTATTATCCGGAAAAGGGATATGATGAACGAGTAGCCTTGATTCTTGATGATGGAAAAAAACTGATTGTAGATATTGAAGACATGAAGGATACATTATCACCATCACGCTTCAATTACTCGGCTTATATGCAAAGTAAAAGGGATATTTGTGTATTCTCGTTTGAGGGAAGAAATTTATATATGACTAAATGTGAGTAAGAAATGACTTAAGTAGTCATATAAATGTAACTTGTGATAAGTAATCTATAAATCGTTTTCATTAGTATGTAATTATGATAAAATAAGATTATATATAAGGAGAGTGTCTATGAAAAGAATATATGCTGTTTTAGACATCGGTTCTACGACACTGAAGTTACTTGTCGCAGAGTTGATGAGCACAAATATTAATATACTCTTCACGAAAAAACTAGCGAGTCATGCTATTGAAGGTGGCTTGATTAAGAATGAAGAAGTACTGGTTGATGAAATCAGATCAATCATAAAAGAAGCAGATGATGAACTAAATACAACAATTACATCTGTAGCTCTTGTTCTTCCTAGTAATTATGCAAGAACATATGAATCTAAAGGTATTACCAAGGTGAACTCACCTCAGGATAAGATAGAAATCAGCGATGTTGTGCGTGCATTAAAGATTGCACAGCGTTTTGAAAAGAGTAAGAAAGAGGAAATTGTATCAACTATTCCTGTAAAGTATCGTTTGGATACTAAAGAAGTAGATCGTATACCTCTTGGCTTACGTTCAGCTTCATTGAAGGTAGAAACACTTGTGATTACTACAAGCAAGAAAGTATTGTATTCTTACTTAACGGCTGTAGAAAAAGCAGGATTAGATGTTATTGATATTACTATTGATGCCTATGCTTCTGCAAAAGAAGCATTTGATGCAGCTTATCTTCAAGAAGGTGCTGTGATGATCAATATCGGACATGATCATTCAACAATATCTTTCTTTGAAGAAGGATACCTTAAATACTTAAAGACTATTCCAATGGGTGGTTATACACTCACTGCTGCAATTGCGGATGCATGGCAGATTTCAATGGAACAGGCTGAGATTTATAAAGTGAAATATGGTACATGTGAAAATGATCTTGGTGAAGAAGATGTTATCCATACTACGATAGTAGATGGAGTTGAAAAGAACTATACTCAGAAAGATTTGGCTGAAGTATTACAGACAGCAGTCTGGGAAATGATGGCACAAATCAAGAATTGTTTGGAAGCCATCAATGATGGACGTACTTATGAAACAGTTGTCGTAGGTGGCGGAGGCGAACTGCCTTGCCTGAACTTAATCGCAACAGATGTTTTAGGTACACCTGTAAGATGTTATCGACCAGAAACAGTAGGGGCTAGAGATATGTCTCTTGTTCCTTGTTTGGGTATGTTATATTGCTTAGATGATCGTAAAGAATTGATTGGTGATGACCAAGTTTCATTGGTTCTTCCTGATCTATCTAGTACGATGAGTTTGAAAGTGAGAGGCTTAACGATGGCTAAGACAGAAACAACTCATCATCAAGGCAAGTTTAGAAAGTTTTTTGATTCGATATTTAATGATGATTAAGCGAGGGTAGGACAATGGATGAAAATTTAGACTTTGTGAAAGTTGCAAAAATAAAAGTTATTGGTGTAGGTGGCGGTGGAAATAACGCCGTAAATAGAATGGTCACTGATGGAGTAAAAGGTGTTGAATTCTATGTTGCAAATACAGATGCTCAGGTATTAAAAGGAATTACTGGTGTTAATAAGATTTTCTTAGGAAAGGATTTAACTCAGGGATTAGGTGCTGGAGGAAATC
The DNA here is from genome assembly GCF_002299355.1 of Catenibacterium sp. UBA627. Lineage (NCBI taxonomy): Bacteria > Bacillati > Bacillota > Erysipelotrichia > Erysipelotrichales > Coprobacillaceae > Catenibacterium > Catenibacterium sp. UBA627. The sequence goes on along the minus strand of NZ_DBPF01000056.1, from coordinate 1,746 downwards.
CAGAAGTTGGACGTAAAGCAGCTCAGGAATCAGAAAATGAAATCAGAGAAGCTTTATCTGATGCCAACATGGTCTTTGTTGCTGCTGGAATGGGTGGCGGAACAGGTACTGGTGGTGCACCAGTCATCGCTAAGATTGCAAGAGATTTAGGTGCCTTAACAGTAGGTGTAGTGACTTCTCCTTTCACATTTGAAGGGCCAAGAAGAAAGAAACAGTCTTTGGCTGGACTTGAAGAATTACGTAAGAATGTAGATTCTATTATTGTTGTTTCAAATGATCGTCTTCTTGAAGTTATTGGTGGACGTCCAATGAATGAAGCGTTCAGAGAAGCAGATAACATTTTACGTCAGTCTGTGCAGACAATTACTGACTTAATTGCGATTCCAGCATTAATCAACCTTGACTTTGCTGATGTATGTTCAGTTATGAAGGATCGTGGAGATGCACTTATCGGTATTGGTATGGCTGATGGTGAAAACAAGGCTCAGGAAGCTGCAAAACGTGCCGTTTCTTCACCATTATTAGATATTTCTATCGCAGGTGCTAAGGATGCGATTGTTAATATTACAGGTGGACCAAGCATGTCATTATTTGATGCAAATGAAGCGTTTGCAACTATTCAGGAATCAGTAGGTGAAGAAGTCAATACTATTATGGGTGTTGCAACTAATGATCAGTTAGATGACCAGATCATCGTTACTATCATTGCTACTGGTTTTGAAGAAGATCAGCCTGAAGAAGAACCTGTTACTCCAAAACAGATATATACAGTGCATGGAAATAAAACATCTTCTGTCATTGATGACGATGATGAAGATCCATTACCAGGATTTATTAGAAATAGAAAAATCTAAGCTAACATTATGTTAGCTTTTTTTTACAAGGGGGATTTATTATGCATAAATTTGGTTTTATTGGCATGGGAAATATGGCAAGTGCTATTGCCCAAGGATTTGTAGAATCTGGTTTTATCCCAGGTGGACAGGTATGTGCTTATGATTTAAATAAAGCACAGCTTGATAAGATGAGTACTTTTGGTATAAAAGCCAAAAGTAATGCACATGAAGTCGTTTCTGAAAGTGAAATTATATTCTTATGTGTTAAACCACAGGTTATTGAGTCAGTTGTTTCTGAAGTGCGAGAAGATCTCAAAAACAAGGCCGTTGTTTCCATTGTTCTTGGTTATGACTTTGATAAATATAACACTTTACTAGATGCTTCAACAAGACACTTAACTGTTATGCCTAATACGCCAATGGCTGTTAGAGAAGGTATGTGCTTATTAGAACAGGAACATTCTTTAACTGAAGAAGAGTTTAACTATATTAAAGAAGCATTCTCTTCAGTAGGAGAAATCGAAGTTGTCCCTAATCACTTAATGGGAGTAGGAGGCGCATTATCAGGATGTGCACCTGCTTATATCTATATGGTCATTGAGGCGTTAGCAGATGGTGCTGTTATGCAGGGAATGCCTAGAAAGATGGCTTACAAGCTTGCAAGTCAGACGGTACTAGGATCAGGTAAGATGCAGTTACAGACTGATCTTCATCCTGGTGTCTTAAAAGATAATGTTACTTCACCTGGTGGATCTACTATTAGAGGTGTAAAAGCATTAGAAGATGCAGGTATGCGTTCAGCATTTATTAATGCGATTGAAAAGTCAATGAATAGATAAATCGTAGTCTATAGGCACTAAAATAGTGTCTATAGACTACTTTTTACATTTTTTAACAAAAAATGAATAAA
>NZ_DBPF01000128.1:0-3072 GCF_002299355.1 Catenibacterium sp. UBA627 | reverse complement strand
CCTTCAATAAACAAAGGAATCTGTGGCACATTGACCATATGATCATAAATGAACTGTTGTCTACTATCTTGATCTAATTCATCCATTCTCTGTCCTTCATAGATATATTCACACTCATATGCGAATTGAAAGGCTTTTAAAAAAGTAGACTTACCAGAACCGCTCTTTCCCTTAATGATAGTCAGCACACCTGGAAAAGTATGAAATGATGCATTGTTTAAGATTACTTTATCGCTAAATGATATATTTAAATTTTTGATTTCAATCATCTTAATGCACCTCACTTCTTAATTCATCCACTATATTCAACTTACTAATGAATTTGTTTTGAAGAACTATTCTTTCTATCAATAAGATAGCTATGAATAAAACTGTCATACTAGAAAGTGTTATTATATCAAAAGTACCTAGTATACAAGACATGACAACAGAAATAAGGGTAGAACTCACTACAACTATAGATATACTTCCCAATGATTCTATCATGGATATTCTTTGTAAATCCTTTTTTAATAATCCTGATATCAAAAGAAGTACAAGTTCTTTTTTTCTTTGCATAAGAAGATGAGATGCCAATACAATATCAATAAGTACACTAATAAGTAGAATCACACCCGCAAATGTAAACATCATATTCTTATAGTAAGAATCAAGACTATTCATAGCCTCTCTATCAGTGAATGAATCATTAATTCTATATCCCTTTGATTCATAATAGTCTATCAATTCATTCAATTCGTTATAGGTATTAGTCTTAATGATATAACCTATATAACGTGGTGTACATCCTGATTGTTTATAGATATCCTGAAGAATTGCATACGGAACATAAATATATCTCTGACTCTTTGATACATAATGAACCTTTTTATTATTTCTAAATACACCATTGATATCAAATATATGAGTTGTCTGATGCATTCCTTTTTGATCAGTGATATAAAGATCTAAATTCACTCTATTATCAGATAATCCCTGATTCAACAGATAATAACTCTCATTATCCATATAGATTCCTGTCTTTGTTTCTTGAATATTTCTATCTATATATTTAGAAAGATCATCATCCTTGAAATAAGGCACAAGATAGACATCTTCTCCTTCTATTTGTGTATATATTTTATATAGAGGAAACGTATTCTTGTCATCTATTTTTATGAAATGAGAATAATCCTGATCCACATAACTATGCTCATCTTTAGTTATGATTGCTTTATTTTCTAACTGTCCTATAAGCATCTTCATACCTTGTTCTCTTGAATGATCAATAATTCCAAGGATCATCTGTGCAGACACAAGTGTCAAGATAAACACCATCATCATCAATACATACATGAACTTATAATGTTTCATATAGTCTTTTACATATTCCCTATAAAACCTATGATCTACCTGAGATACTTCACCTTGTCCACATATATCTTCTTGAATCACAGAACCATCAGATATCAGCCTTCCTTCTTCTAGTGTATAGATGATATCTGCATACTTTATAGCCTCTTCTGAATGAGACGCCAACACAATGGTCATATGCGCACTTAATTCTTTTAATATATTATAGATTTCTATCTCATTTTCATGATCAAGTGAAGCAGTCGGTTCATCTAAGACAAGCACTTGTGGATTGCTTACAAGCGCTGTTGCGATAGAAAGCCTCTGTCTTTCCCCTAAAGATAGCGTCATGACATTTTGATTCAAAGTCACATCAAGATGCATCTTATCAAGATAATCCTGTATATCTTTATCAGATAAATGTTTATTATGAATATGTGCAAAATACTGTAATGTTCCTCTGACATCTAGATGAGCTAATAAATCATTTTCCTGCAAACAATAACTGATACATTCTTTTCTGATATTATTTCTATCTTTTTCTTCTATGAGACGATGATCATAATAGTATTGATACTTGCTTTTTGTATCCATAAGCGCAATACAATAGAGAAGAGCTGTCTTACCTGAACCACTCTTCCCTCTTATAAGAGTAATAGAATGTGCAGGAATAGAAATAGAGGCATGATCAAGAATAACCCTATCATATTCTATACAAATGTCCTTTAATTCAATCATATTACCATTCCCTTTCATATATATATATTACACTTCTAATTATTTTTTTGTAAAGGCTTTCATTGTAATCAAAAAAAGAGCTGTAACGCTCAAAATAGTAATACATTCACACCGCACGATAGACTTAAAGCCATCATTAAAATTAACGCTACTATTCTTTTTATAAGAACCTCCTAATTTAAAATACTACATAGCAGAAAAATTAATTACACATAAGAAAACAAAAAAAAGCAACAATATAATAAGAAAAATCAAAACGCATTTTAAGATTTTTTTTGAACGACGATTTCTACTTGCCAACTGTTCTACCACTCTCGCCAGTTCAACTGCTATCATATCTTCATTTTTCTCATCGGTAACATCTGATCCTATTAGTTCGATCACAGACACATCTAATATTTCTGCCAATTTTATTAACATATCGGCATCTGGAACTGATATTCCCTTTTCCCACTTCGAAATAGTTTGCCTCACAACGTTCAAGGTTTCTGCAACGTTTTCTTGCGTTAGGCCTTTTCGTTTTCTAAATATTTTCAAATTCTTGCTTAACATTTTATGGCTACCTCCTTTCATTTGTTCACTCTATATATATCGTGAATAGTTGCGTTGCACAAGCAACACACATTAACATAGCGTAATTTTATCGTATAGTAGATTCTTTTTTGCAACAAAGCAATATTTTCACTCAATCTTCGGCACCTTTCAAATACATAAATTTCGCCATGGTGGAACCAGTAGTGCCAGGCACTATTAACAAATACTTATCCCATCTCCTTATTAATCAATCATTGATTGTAAGGTTTAAGGGTAAGAAAAAAAACTCTGTATTAAATACAGAGTTTAGTGAGTCTGACCTTCAACAGTCTTGATATCTTCCTGGTTTTCACCAATAGCTTTAACAGCTGCTTCAATACCAGTCACAATCTGTTCAAGACTTAATGATGGAGCAATTGGCTTACGGTTAATAACCTGGCTAGTGATGAATGGAACATGCATGAATCC
>NZ_DBPF01000036.1:257-29397 GCF_002299355.1 Catenibacterium sp. UBA627 | reverse complement strand
TTTTCTGTATATACAATGTGTTGACTGTTAATAGAGTGATGTTTATAATAGTTGAGAAGGAGTTTATAACTATGAAAAAAACAACACTAACAGTGGCTACAGCACCCAAAACAAGCACTTTTCAGATGCGTATTAATCCAGAAATCAAAGCACAGGTAGAAGGAATCTATGCACAGTGTGGTATGACACTTACTGATGCTATTAATGCATTTATCCAGCAGTCTATTAATGTAGAAGGAATGCCTTTCTTAGTAACATCAAATAGTAAACAGGCATTAAGAGAACAGGCTATCTCTCAGTTAATGATTGAATTAGATAAAGGTGAAAAAGCACCTGCAGATGAAAGTATTTCTGAAGAAGATATATTAAAAGAATTTGGAATTGAACTATGAATCTAAGATATACAAGACAAGCACGTGCTGATTTAAGAAACCCTATGCGTTTGAATCCAAAGATTGTAAAACTATGTGCTGTATTAAAAACACACCCTGAAATAGGTGGTCAGCTATCTGATAGAACTGGATGGACAACAGATCTTTATTATGTCATTGCAGGAAAATATAGTATTTTCTATAAATATGATCATGATACAGTGACAATCATCCGTATTCTAACGAATGAAGAAAAATATATGAATGTTATCTTTGGTGACAAGTAAAAAAGGATTGAATAAACTCAATCCTTTTTTAGTGCTTCTTCCATTGTTTCTTCACCAAGAAGATTATCAGATACCTTGATCTTATAGACAGAACTTAAGATACATTTATTATATATATCTGGTAGTTCTGAGTCTAAATGATTTGTCTTAAGGACACGCTCAAATACATCACAATACATATTATAGAATTCAGATAATTCTTTCTGACTCTGCTGTAATTGAATAAGCTTAGAAATCTCATCTAATGAAAAGACAGATTTTAATAAACAGATTAATGTGAAATAAGCAATCTGTTCTCTTTCATACTTCTTCTTTATAGGTGCTTTTACAAGCTTATGTTTAACATAGTTATTAATCATTGTTTTTGTGATAATAGCGTCATCATTATTTTTTAAGAAAGACAAACTCTTTTCTATAATAGATACAACCTGATCTATATAGAGTGGAAAATCTGGTATCTCTTCCCATCTAGAAATATGTACATTATCGTAATTCATTTTCATCACCTACTTAAAAACTATCATTTATTGTATTCATTGTCAAATCATCTAGACCATAAAACAAACTGTATATATTTTTTCTTATCTGCTATAATTTGGTGGGTGATGAAAATGAAAAACAAGTTTAGTTTAAGATCAATTATAGTCATTATTGTGTTAGTTATTGTTGTATTTATGGGTGGTATGTACTTTGGAGGACGTAGTACACCAGCTAAAGAAGAAATTACCTCAACAGCTTTAACACAGAAAATAAGAGATATTAATGAATTAGCTGTTTCTGAATATGATTATACAAAAGTAGGGAAGTTCTCTAATTCATTAAAGTTTAATGGCTGGACTGTTCCTTTAACACAGAAGTCTTTCTTAATCACTTATGAAGGTAAGCTAAAAGCAGGTGTTGATCTCTCTGATGTACAGATAAAAAAAACAGAAAACAAGATTATTGTGAAAACATCTGCAGTAAAGATCCTGTCTAATGAAATCGATGAGGATTCTATTAAGGTTTATGATGAAACAAAGAATATCTTTAATCAGATTTCTATTACAGACTACAAGACTTTCGCAAAGGAACAGAAGGAGAAAGTAGAAAAAGAAGCAATTAAGAATAAGTTCATAGAAAAGACTGAAACAAAAGTGAAGAAAAACATTAAAGATCTTATTTATATGACTGTAGATCAAGATAAGTATGAAGTAGAGGTAGAAGTAAGTGAATAAGTTAGAAGTATGCTGTGGCAGCTATGAGGATGCAATAAATGCATATCATGGCGGGGCAAAAAGAATTGAATTAAATAGTGCATTAGCATTAGGTGGATTAACACCTACAATTGCATCACTAGAACTTGTAAAGAATAATACGGATTTAGAAGTTATATGTATGGTGAGACCTAGAGGTGCAGGATTTGTATATAATGAACTACAATCTGAACAGATGATTATTGAAGCAGAAGAACTATTAGAACACGGGGCTGATGGTATTGCGTTTGGGTTCTTAGATCCTGATGGTAAAATCAATAGTGCACGTACAAGTGAAATGGTCTCTATTATTCATAGTTATGGGAAGACCGCAGTATTCCATAGAGCCTTTGATGTATGTGATGATCCAGATGAAACGATTCATAGATTAATTGAATTAGGTGTGGATAGAGTACTTACAAGTGGCATGAAGTCTACTGTGAGTAAAGGAATTCAGCTTATTAAGGAACTTCAGGAGAAGTATGGCAATCAAATAGAAATATTGGCAGGTTCTGGAATTAATGAAACAAATGTCGTAGACATTATTCACTATACAGGTATTCATCAGGTTCATTCTTCATGTAAGAATTGGAGAGCAGATCCTACTACAGCTAATGATCATGTATCATTTAGCTATAATGGTATTAATTATGATTATGTAGATAAAGAGAAAGTGAAGAGAATGGTTTCACTTGTGGAGGAGGATTAATTATGCAGCAGTATTGTGAAATTGCGACACCTAAGGGTGTTATGAGAGGATTCTTTCATGTGCCTCATAGAAAAGAATTCCCTGTATTATTAATATTCCATGGTTTTACAGGACAATGTACAGGAACTAAGTTCTCTTATGTTTCTTTATCACGTTTATTAGAAGCACAGGGTGTTGGTACTTTAAGAATGGATTTTCTAGGCAGTGGTGAATCAGATCTTACCTTTAAAGAAATGACATTTGATGACGAATTATCATGTGCACGCATTCTATTAGAAGAATTAAAGAAGATGCCTCAAGTAACAGATATATATGTCTTAGGACATTCTATGGGTGGTGCAATTGCGAGTGAACTTGCTAAAATTTATCCTGATGATATTAAGAAGCTAGTCCTATGGGCTCCTGCTTTCTGTTTACCAGATGCTTTAGATTATCTTACAGGTTCAGTGGAAGAAGCACCTGTTTATGATCATAATGGATTTGAAATCAGCGATGCTTTTGTAAAGGATATGCTTCAAAGAGATTTCTATAAGAACTTAGATACATATAAGAATGATTTATTAGTCATTCATGGAACTGAAGATAAAACAGTACCTTATGCAATCAGTGAGAAATATACAAAGTTATTTGGTGATCAGATGATCTTCCATCCGGTTGTTGGTGCATCTCATAATTATGATAATGTGGATCATATTCATGAAGTTCTTTCTACAACTTATAAATTCTTAACAGAACAGGTTGTGTAAGCCTGTTCTTTTTTTAAAAAGAGTTGAATTATTCAATATTTAATAAATTTTCTCATCTTGAAAACTATTCTTTATTGAAATGAAGACGAACTATGATATAATCTAAAAATTGAAAGAGGTGCGATTATGAATATTAGAAATATAGCAATTATTGCTCACGTTGACCATGGTAAAACAACATTGGTTGACCAGCTTATTAAGAAATCAGGAACACTTGAAGCACACGAAGAATTAGCTGAACGTGCTATGGATAGTAACGCTTTAGAAAGAGAACGTGGTATTACTATTCTAGCAAAGAATACAGCTATTCATTATAAAGATTATAAGATCAACATCATGGATACACCAGGCCATGCTGACTTTGGTGGAGAAGTAGAACGTATCATGCACATGGTGGATGGTGTTTTACTTGTTGTTGATGCTTATGAAGGTACAATGCCTCAGACTCGTTTCGTATTAAAGAAGGCATTAGCTGCTCATGTTAAACCTATCGTTGTTATCAATAAGGTTGACCGTCCAGTTGTAAGAATTCAGGAAGTTATGGATGAAGTTCTTGAATTATTTATGGAATTAGGTGCTGATGATAATCAGCTTGATTTCCCAACTGTTTTCGTTTCAGCATTAAATGGTACAAGCTCATTAGATCCTGATATTAGTACTCAGGTTCCTAATATGGACTGTTTATTCGATATGATTATCAATGAAATTCCTGCGCCAGCAGTAGATGTTGAAGGTGGTTTACAGTTACAGCCAGCTTTATTAGACTACAATGATTATGTAGGAAGAATTGGTATTGGTAGAATCCAGAGAGGTTCTATTAAAGTAAATGAAAATGTTGTATGTTTAAGAACTGATGGTTCTAAGACACAGTTCCGTGTACAGAAGTTATTCAGTTATTTAGGCATGCATAGATTTGAAGTAGAAGAAGCAAGTGCTGGTGATATTGTGGCTGTTGCAGGTTTAGCTGACATTGGTGTTGGTGAAACAATCTGTGAACCAAGCTGTGAAGAAGCATTACCATTACTTCATGTAGATGAACCAACAATCCAGATGATTTTTGGTACAAATACATCACCATTCGCTGGTCAGGATGGTAAGTTTGTGACTGCATCTAAGATTGAAGAACGTTTATTTAAAGAAACAAACAAGGATGTATCTTTAAAAGTAGAACGTATTCAGAATAAAGAAGAATGGATGGTAAGTGGTCGTGGTGAATTACACTTATCTATCTTAATTGAAACAATGAGAAGAGAAGGATATGAATTACAGGTATCTAGACCTCATGTTATTTTAAAGGAAATCGATGGTGTGACATGCGAACCATATGAAGATGTAGAAATCGAAGCACCAGATGATTGTATTGGTTCAGTAATTGAATCACTAGGTTTAAGAAGAGGAATCATGGAAAACATGGATTCTATGGATGGTATGACTAAGGTTCATTACATCGTACCTTCTAGAGGTTTAATTGGTTTCATGACTAACTTCTTAACAATGACTAAGGGCTATGGTATTATTAACCACTCATTCTTAGAATATCGCCCATTAGAAGGTGAAGCAGTAGGTGAAAGACAGTTAGGTGTTCTTATTTCTATTGAAACAGGACAGACTACTGCTTATGCACTTGGTGGTGTAGAAAGCCGTGGTGTAATGTTTGTTGGTCCTGGTGTAGATGTATACGAAGGTATGATTGTTGGGGAACATGCAAAGGACAATGACTTAGTAGTAAACGTTACTAAGGGTAAACAGCAGACAAATACACGTTCATCTACAAAAGATACAACAGTTGTATTAAAGAGACCTAGACACTTCAACCTAGAAGCTTGTCTTGACTATATTAATGAAGATGAATTAGTAGAAGTCACTCCAAACAACATCCGTTTAAGAAAGAAATATCTTTCTGAACTTGATCGTAAGAGAGCTTATAGAGCTAAAAATTCAGCATCAGAATAAGGGGAGTAATGAGAATTACTCTCTCTTTTTTTTAAAGGAGTATGTTATGAAGATAAAAGAACTCACAACGATTGGTTTTAAACCAACCCCTAAGAAAGACTATTATTACTATATTCAGGATCATTTCTATCTTTTACTACAGGTATTACCTCATCATAAAATCGCTTTATTGCTTACAACAGAAGATACAAAAACACAAAGAGATATATTAGAACAATTTTTTATTAAAAGAGATGCAGTAGAGCGTATATATTCGAATGAAGAAGGTGCAGGACTTGTTCTTTCTTCTTCTATAAAAAAAGAAGAGTTAAAAGAGATTGTCTTAAAACTCAAGGAAGAGATCAATCAGTCCCCACAATGTCATCACTGTCATCAAAGCAAACCATTAAATGTATATTTATTAGATGACGAAATAGACATATTATGTTCTGACTGTTTTGAAAAGCATGAACGTATTACTAAACATACGGCTTCACCATTTGGAATACTTGGCGCCATTATTGGTGCAGTCATTGGTGGAATCATCTGGGCTTTTGGATATAACCTAGGGTACATGATCTGTCTAGATGCGATATTGCTTTCATTTCTTAGTTTTATTGGTTATAAGAAGCTAGGGCACTATATTGATCAAAAAGCAAAGATTCTAATACCTCTTATAGATTTACTTGTTTTAATATTTGCACAATATGCTTCATGTGCCTTCTCAGTTCAGGCTGCTTTTAAACGCATTGGTGCTTCTAGTGTTTCCTTTATTCAGGCACTTGTTGTCGTACCAGGGATGATGTTTGATTCAAGTCTTATGGGATTATTACTTGTTTATTTATTCTATGGTCTTATTTTAATGATTATTACTTTGGTTATTTTGTTTATATATGATAAGCGTAAAAATAGTTATTATTTTAAGTATAAATGTATAAATGAGGAAAATAGTTGATGTTTTCAAGAAAAAATAGTTGATTGTAAAAAGAAAAGTGATATATTAAAAGTGGTTTTTATCATATTAGGAAATGGAGGACCCACACATGAAAACAAAAATTGAAGTACAGTTCATGAATAAAGATGTTAATGTATCTGATATCGAAAAATTAGTTAAAGAAGATATCAAAGCTAACGGAATCAAGCTTAACACTCTTGAAACTTTAGAAGTTTACTATAAACCTGAAGATAGCGCAGTATATTATGTAGCGACTACAAAAGATAAGAAGGTTTATGGTGTAAACAACGATCCATTACATATTTAATGCAAAAGAGGCCTTTATAGGGCCTTTTTTAGTATCTTGTTGTATAATAAAGAAAAAGAGGAGAATACGCTTATGGACTATAAAGACTTATATTTCATGATTTCTATCGCGTTACAGATTCTTATTTTCTTTGAATTAAGAAGACAATCAAAGAACCTAATTATGTTAGTGATGAGTTTCTTGGTTACGGTATTATGTGTCTTATTCTTCTATAATGTTTTCTTGGTAGAAAAGCAGAAAACATTATTCTCTTTTGGTATGTTAGTTGTTGTATTCTTAATGTTCCTATGGAATGTAAATTATCGTTTTACAAAGATTATAAAATGAGAGAGTATCTCTCATTTTTTTTACGTAAAGAATTATGTTATAATGTTTTTGTATAAAAAGGAGGCAGAGTATGAAAAAGGTAATAGGGATCCTTGCTGCTGCTTTAATACTAAGCGGCTGTGGATCATCATCCGATAATCATGATGTAAAAAAGAGTTCTTTCATGAAAGAAGGAAAGAATAGTTTATATGCTCTTTATAATACAAAAGGGCAGCGTTATACCAAAGATATGTATAAGGCTTATACGCCTTTTGAAGGCGGTTATTTAGTGACTGATGCAAATGATCAGACTGGTTATATTTCTAATACAGGTAAGACTATTGTAAAGCCAGGACGTTATACAAGCTTAAAGACACAGGGGAATATGCTTGTAGGTGAAACTCAGCCACAGACGAGACTTTATTTAAGTGCATCAACTCTAGAGATGACAGAAAATACTTTAACACAGGTATTTGCGAATGATGCAGTTGTCTGGTCTACAAATGATAATGATGTAGTTAATATTAACCAGCAGGGTTATGTTTATGCAAAACATGCAGGTACTGCAGTACTTACTGCAACTAAAGATAATGCATCTGTGACTTGTGTGATTAAGGTAAAAGCGTTGCATCCATATTTTGATCATGACTCTTTAGATGTTTATACATTAGAACCAGCTACATTAACAGTTAATGACTATGGGGCTCGTACTATTGAATGGAAGTCTAAAGATCCTAAGATTGCGACAGTAGAAAATGGTGTGATTCAGGGACTAAAGCCTGGTACAACAACTATTAGCGCAAAGGTTGGAGATGATACTTTAGAGTGTAAGGTAAAAGTAAAACGTAAGACTTTTAAGATTTCTCATAAGGAAGCCACTTTCTATGAAGGTGATGAAGGTCAGTTAGGTATAGAAAATGCATATCCTGATATTAAGTGGGAAACAAGTAATGCAGCTGTTGCGACTGTTGCGAATGGCCATATCTGGACAATGAGTCCTGGTAAAGCAACATTAAAGGCAACAAGTAATGGACAGACAGTAAAATGCGTCGTTACTGTAAAGAAGAGAGTACCAAGACTTGATCAGACTAAGGTGACTCTTTTAACTGATCAGAAGGTTGTTTTAAATATTTTAGATAAGGCCAATCCAGAAGATGTTGTACAGTGGAGCTCTAATAAGAAAAAGATTGCTTCAGTCAATGAATTTGGTGAAGTAACAGGTCTTAAGAAGGGTAAAGCAGTTATTACTGCAAAGATTGGTAAGAAGAAATATAAAGCAATAGTTACTGTTAAGAAGAGACAGATTAAGATCAATCCTGCCAAGACAACTATTGAAAAGAATCAGCATATCTTCTTGCAACTATTAAATAAGAAGGATGAAGATCAGGCAGTATGGACTACAAGCAATGATAAAGTTGTTATTGTAGCACAGAGTGGTGAAATTGCAGGGGTTAAACCAGGTAAGGCAACTATTACTGCGCAGGTTGGTAAACAGAAGGCTAAAGCAGAAATTACTGTAAAGGCTAAACCTCTTTCTTTAAGTAAAACAAAGATTGAGATGGATGAAGAATCAGATGAAGCTCTTTCTATTAACAACTATGAAAATCAGAAGGTAGAATGGTCTAGTTCTGATGAAAGTATCGCCACTGTAGAAAATGGCATCATCCATGCGAAAAAAGAAGGAACAGTGACTATTACTGCCACAATTGATAAGAAAGACTATACATGTAAGGTGACAGTTCATAACCTTATTAAGGTTATTGATCAGAAAAAAATGACTGTTATTAAAGGTGGTCAGGGACAGTTAACAATCACAAATGTGGATCCTGAAAAGATTAAATGGGATACAAGCGATTATGGTATTGCGACTGTTGCAAATGGTACTGTTTATGGTTTGAAGGCAGGTAAGGCGACTATTACAGGTAAAGTCGGTAAGAAGACTTATATATGTAAGGTAACAGTAGTAAGAAATCCAGATACAGAAACAAAAACAAAAGCGGCTGATATATCACTTGGTGGTATTGAAGTATTAAATACAAAGGGTAAAGTGCTTTATAAATCATCAGCAAAGACTGGTTTATTAAAGACAGATCTTCCTGTTGTGGTAAAGGATAAGACTTATAAAGTCATCAACAACGGTAAGACTCTATATGTTGGTAAGAAGAAAGTTTATTATGCATCTAGTTATGAAGATGCTTCTATTGTAGCTTTCAATGATTCTATTAATATTTATTTAAAGAATGGTAAGAAGACTTCTATTAAGGAAGTAGGTAATTATTCTATTCTTGCATCACGTAAAGATCAGGCAATTCTTTATGATGCTTATAATAAGAATACACTTGGTGTTATTGGTACTAAGGTCTATTCAAATGATTATGCTTTAACAAGTGCCGAAATTACTAAGAAAAACAATGTTGTATTAACTGCAGGAGATGTAGTCAGTCTTTATAAAGATGGACAGATTATTCCTACAAACTCTAACTATAAAGACGATACACATTTCATTTCTAGAAATAAGAAGATTGCGTATGGACCTCATACAGTCTATAACGGTAAGAAGACAACTGAATTGAAGGGTGTACAGGTTTATCCTTATGCTTATGAATTAACAGTGTCTCGTTATCCAGGATTTGTGAAGGGTAAAGGCTATGCTTATTATGACTTCAATGGTAAAAAGGTCAGTCCTTATTATCAGGAAGCAAATCAGTATGATGAAAATAAGTGTGCAATTGTACAGCTTAAGAATAATAAGTATGAATTGATTAATGCAGAAGGTGAAAATGTATTAAAAGAATCATATCCTCGTTTAGAATTCATAGGCAATTCATATTATGCAGCCTATAATAAGAATGGCCAATTTAAGGTTTATGACTGTAATGGAAAAGAAGCTCTTTCAGATATCTATACAAAGATTCCTGAAACAGCTGCAATAGTCTTTGATGGACATCCATATCTTGCATTAGAAAAGAATGGACGTTCTTATATCTATGATGTGGATAATGGTATGAGGGAAATTTATTCTATTGAAAAAGAAATAGTTCTTCATGAAGAAGGTTATTTCACAATTGGAGATAAATACTATACTCTTACAGGTCAGAAGATCAAATAAGGGGGAATTCTATGGCAATTTTACTTGCAACTTTATTAGTGTTTGTTGGATTAATGTTGACATTTCAGCTGATCTATTTTGAAATCAGCCGTAAGCGTGCATTAAGAGTGAATAATTTAGTATGGTTTGAACAGTTCAATCGTCCTTTCAACTATACGGGAACAGCAAGCATGGTTGTATTATGTATTATCTGTTTTATGATTGGTGGTACAGAAGCAGCATTTATGTCAGCACAGTGGTTCTTAGAACTCATTATCTTTGTGGCATGCGGCGTTATTGCGGATGCTGTTGTACAATTTATTATTATCAAGTATGGTAAGTTCAGATGTCGTCAGCAGATTAGATCTGCAACAACTTTAATGAAAGAAATTGAAGAATTAAAACGTGGAGACGAAGATGACTATGGTTATGAAGTCTCTACACCGCTTTATGATGAAGTTTCTATCACTAAGAGTTATGTGCATCCAGAAGATCATCTTGCTTTTATGACGGTGGATAAAGGGCAGTTTGTAAAGGATTATAAAGACTATCCAGCCGCAACATTTGATATTGAACCTTATAGTGAAACAAGCGAAGTAGAAGCCACTTTAGAAGGATTACCTGTAAAAGCAACAAAACTTACAGAATCTAACTTACTTCCATTTAAGGATGAACGTATTGATGTATTAATGGATCAGTTTTCTAACTATGATAAGAATGAAGTATTGCGTGTACTTAAACCAAATGGTACTTTCATTGTGAATCAGAATGGTAGTGATAACCTTCATGAATTCTTATCTATGTATATGCCTTTCAAGATGAGAGGTGTCTGGGATATGAATAGTTGTGCTATGACTCTTGCGGATGCAGGATTTGAAGTCGTAGAAACAAAAGAAGACAGAGGATATATTCGTTTCCATAATCTTCATCAGATACAGACATATTTCCGTAAGGTGGCTCCAGAAGTGGCTGAAAATGTCGCACAATATAAGAGCTTCTATATGCATGCATTAGACGAGATTAAACAGAATACATATTTCCAGTTGACAACATATCGTTTCTTAGTTGTCGCAAAGAAGAATTTCTAATAGGCTTTCTCAATTGAAAGCCTTTTTTGATAGGGGGTTTTTATGAATACAGTTGAAAGTAAAAGTGCAGTAAAAAATAGTGTATTACGTGTCATGATTGCTGCTGTTCTGATTATCATTCAGGTCTTCTTGATAGTGAAACTTGCGATATATTTATCTAAGTATTATGCCGCTTTTGATATCATTATGAGCTTGATTGCTTTCTTATGTGTATTACGTATCTATGGCAGACCTGATAATAGTGCTTTTAAGTTATCCTGGATTGTCCTGATTCTTATCTTTCCAGTCTTTGGTTTAGCTATTTATCTTATGTTTGGTAGACCTTCTTTATTAAAGACAGTACAGAAGAAGTTCAATAAGGTAAATGCCTATCTTAATACATATCAAATAGAGACAAACGGATTTGAAGAACTACAATGTGATGATCCTCTTCATGCCACTGAAGCTTATTATTTAAAATCTTTAGGTTTCCCAGTCTTTAATCATACAAAGATGAAATTCTATAGTTCTACGAATGAAGCATTAGAAACACAATTAAAAGATTTAAATAATGCAAAGGAATTTATATTCATGGAATATCATGCTATTGAAGATTCAAAGGCATGGAGACAGATTGAAGATGTTCTTGTTGAAAAAGTAAAACAGGGGGTAGATGTCAGAGTCTTTTATGATGATATGGGTAGTGTTGGCTTTATTAATAATAAGTTTAGAACACGTCTTCATGAAGAAGGTATACAATGTCGTGTATTTAATCCTATCTTCCCTGTTTTAAATACTTTTATGAACAATCGTGATCACCGTAAAATAACTGTCATAGATGGTCTAGTAGGCTATACAGGAGGCTATAATCTTGCCGATGAATATTTCAATTATACACATCCTTATGGACTATGGAAGGACTCTGGAGTAAGATTAGAGGGTGATGCAGTAGACTCTCTCACAAAAATTTTCTTTGAGATGTGGCAGACATCAAGTGAAGAAGACAATGAAGACCTCACACCTTATTTAAAAAGGTATCAAATAGAAGGGGAAGGTTATATCGTTCCTTACTCTGATACACCTTTAGATGATGAAGAAACAGGTGAGAATGTCTATTTAAATATGATCAAGCATGCTGTTCATCATATTTATATCACAACACCTTACTTGATATTGAGTGATGAAATGCAAAGAGAACTCATTCTTGCATCAAAAAGAGGTGTCGACGTCAGAATCATTACTCCCGGTATTCCTGATAAAGCTGTTGTCTTTGCAATGACAAGAAGTTATTATTCACATCTTGTGCAGGCAGGTATTCATATCTATGAATATACACCAGGTTTTATTCATTCAAAACAATGTTTAGTAGATGATCAGGTCGGTGCTGTTGGTACAATTAATTTTGACTTTAGAAGTCTTTATCTACACTTTGAAAATGGATGCTGGTTTACTCATAATCATGCAGTCAAAGAATTAAGAGAAGATTTTGATGAACTATTTGAAATAAGTCAGGATGTATCAGAGAAGTATATAAATACAAGTGTTGTATTAAGAGGATGGAGATGTATCTTACGTTTCTTTAGCCCTCTTATGTAAGGAGGTATTATGTTTCATTTTAAACCAAACAGAAAATATACGCAGATTGCGGTTTATGTAGTCGCAACTGTAATTGCAATTTATCTTGTCATTGCAGTGGGGAGTAACATGACAGACATCCTAAAATGGATTAAAAAAGGATGGGGCTTTTTAACTCAGGTTTTCACACCTTTGCTCATTGGTTTTGTGATTGCTTATTTATTAAAGCCTTTAGTAGAAAAGGTGGAATCATCTCTTAGAAGTATTTCTTATTTCCAGGAAAAGAAGAAACTCAGCCATCAGTTATCTGTTGCGATTACTTCTTTAATTGTATTATTTGTATTTGCGTTATTATCTGCATTTGTGATTAGAAGTATAGGTAAAGAATTAGCTGTAACACAATTTAAGGACATGAGTGATTTCTTACGTATTATTGCGAAGAATGTGAATGCATTCTATGAAGACCTGATTGTACAGTTAAAGTCCATGAGTATCTCTACAGTACAATTACAGCATTTCTTAAAAACATTTACGAATGGTCTTACAACTAATATTCTAGGTGCTATTAGTAGGGTTTCTGACTTTTTTACAAACCTTCTATTCTCTATCATCTTTGCGATTTACTTTATGCTTGATGGAGAAAAATTATGGAACTATTGGAGTAAGAGTATTAAAGCCTTCACTAGTAGACAAGTAGATGCTGTCATTCACCAATTATTAGCGGATATCGAAGGTGTATTCTCTGGTTATGTACGTGGTCAGGTTATTGATGCATTTCTTATGTTTTTAATGGTAAGTATTGCGTTTGGTTTCTTACATATCAAGTTCTGGATTGTGATTGCGTTATTAGTTGGTATAGGGAACCTCGTTCCTTATGTAGGTCCATTTCTAGGATATGGCTCTATTGCGATTATAGGGCTTGTGACTGGTGATTTACATATGGCTTTAAAAGCATTTATCGCATTATTGATTATTCAGGGGGTAGATGGTAATATCATCAACCCAAGATTGCTTAGTGCAAGTATTGACATTCACCCAGTACTCGTTATTGTATCTCTTATTATCGGTAGTATGATAGGTGGATTCTTAGGAATGCTCGTTTCTGTACCAGTAGGTGCATTATGTAAAATCTGGTTTGAAAGATTAGTAGATTATCGTACAGAAACAAAAAATGAATTAGTAGAGGAGAAAGAAGATGGAATTTAGATTTGATCCATGGATGTTAGATGTAGATGTCAATGCAACACAGCATGACTATAGTAAAAATGATTATTCTAAAGAAAAACAATTAAATGAAGAACTAAAGAAAGCAATGTCTTTCCAGCAGTCTCGTATCTTTGAAACATTAGGTGTTGATCCTGATAAGATTTTTGTAGAAAAGATTCCATTAGAAGGTTCACAGAATGTTTATAAATTCTCTTTTATTGTAAAGGGCAAACTTCTGACAATCACAAATATGCAGGCTGCAGTTTATAGTGATGAAAAGGTCTTTGGTCCTGAAATATTAGACCATGTAGAAGTTGTAGATATCCCAGAAGGTGGCGTAATGGTCTACGAAATGGGAAATTTAGCATTGGCTTTTAAACACCCAGGACATACAAATGAATGGAATTGTGGCTCTGTTTTAGGTGTCGGCTTTATACAAATTTAAAATTTATTATCAAAAAAAGATAGTATATATCAATGTTTTTGTAAGCGCTAGTAAAAAATGAGATAAAGGTATAGAAATTATTAGGATTTGTGATATAATAATGCTATATTCATAAGGAGGAATTTTTTAAATGGAAAAATTATCATTCGTAGTATCTGACCCAGTAGGTTTACATGCAAGACCTGCTACAATCTTAGTAAACCAGGCTAGCAAATTCTCTAGCAATATCAACTTAATCTATAACGGTAAGAGCGTTAACCTTAAATCAATCATGGGTGTTATGTCTTTAGGTGTTCCAACTAAGGCTACAGTAGAAATCGAAGCTGAAGGTGAAGACGAAAAGGACGTAATCGATTCTATCGCTAAGGTTATCAAAGAACAGAAAGTTGCTGAATAATATACTTTTGTTTTTGACAGTGGATTTTATCCACTGTTTTTTTTACACACGTTTTCCCATATTTACTCCATAATAACGCAAATATTATTTTTTATTATAATTATAAGGAGGCGTCATTATGTCTAAAGGGAAAGAGTGTTTACACTATTTATTACTATTTCTAATTGTATTGATCACAATGAATATGATTATGATGTGCTTATTTATTAAGCAGGGATCATTGCAGGTAATTAATAAGTATAAGCAACAATTGAAATATGAAGTAACACTGACATCTAATAATGGAGGTGTTAGTCTTACTGATGCAAAAGAGTTAACACACCTTAAAGGTGTAAAAGCCTATAACTATGAACAATTAGTCAATGCATCCTCATCACTTCAACCTGTAGATACACATCTCTCTTTTCCTCGTATTCATTTAAAAAATTATCAGGAAGATTCATTTCTTCTTGCGGGTTATTCTTCTATGACGCTGATTCAGGACTTTAATTCAAAAGAATATCAATTAAAAGAAGGAAGACTACTCACAAATAAAGATGAGAATACATCCAATGCAGTTATATCCTACGCATTAGCTAAAAATAATAATATTAGTATAGGAGACAGTATTCAGTTTAATACTGAAAAAGGAGATGTCTCATTATCTATTGTAGGTATCTATAAGAATAAGGTGGGTCCATTAAGTCGTCTAAAGCCTTATAATACAATCTTTATCTCTTTATCAAAAGCACAGTCATTAAGTCATACAGAACAGACGCTATCCTCTGTCACTTACTACTTAACTAAAGAAGATACATCAGAATATTTTATTAAGAGAGCACAAAAAACACCGTTAGACTGGAATCAATTACAGCTTACTTCCAATGATGCACAATATAATGCATGTGTTTCAATCTTTGAAAATATATATGATAAAGTAAAGACATTTCCATTTATACTATTAATCACAGGCTCATTTCTATTAATACTTGTATATATAAGATTATCAAAGAAACAGAATCTTTTAAAAACATTCATCGTATTTATTGTTGCGTTATCTATTACTTTCTTTACAAGTCCTTACCTTTCAAAATATATCATCAATACATCTCTTTCTCACCGTGATATGACAATATCTCAAAAAGAAATAAGAAAGATTAGGACAGTTTATACATCAAAAATCCTGATAGAAACAATTGGCATTGCATCTATCATGTATCTAGAAACAGTGATTATAACATATAAGAAAAAGATCTCAGCCTAGGCTGAGATTATTTCTTTTGATTTTGAGAATAATCCATAAATACCACCAGTATGCATAAATAGAATATTCTTTGCGTGATCAAATGTATCTTTTTCTAATTCATGGATCAGTCCATAATAGGCTTTACCTGTATAAACAGGATCAAGAATAATACCACTATGTCGAGACAAATCAGAGATAGCTTTTAATTCTTCTTTACGGCTTAAAGAGTAGCCTCTTCCTACATATCCATCAATTATATGAATATGACTTCTATCCACATCTTCAACATCAAGATGAGGCAACGTTTCATCAATAATGCGATTGATTTCTTTAATAAAGAAATCAGCATCATCACATACATTAATACCTACAATATCTTTATGAGTTTGTCTTAATTCATTACCTAGATATAAACCAGTATAAGTTCCACCAGAACCGACTGCATCAATAATAGTATCAAACACTATGCCTGTCTTTTTTTCATATTCTAGTATTTCATCAAAAGCATCAATATAACCTAAAGTACCGATTCCATTACTAGCACCCATAGGAATAATGTAAGGTTTACTACCTTGATCTAATACTTCTTGATAGACTTCCTGCATCATTTCATCTTTATGCGCCTGGAAATCATCATGTTCCTTTACTCTAATATCAGCACCAAGCATATGATCTAAAAGGAAGTTGGCTGTTTCAATATTTTCACCAGGTTCTTTTCTAAGTATAAGAATACACTTTAATCCTAGTTTAGCGGCCACTGCAGCAGTAGATCGGCAATGGTTGGACTGGAATCCACCATTTGTGATCAGTGTATCACATCCTAAAGATAATGCTTCTGCCACACTGTATTCTAATTTTCTAATCTTATTGCCAGATGCGACACTATCTGTTAAGTCATCTCTTTTCACAAAAATATTTGGTTTATATTTGTTTGAGAGATAGTCTATTTTTTCTATAGGAGTAGGCAGCTGAGCTAAATGTAGTTTGTTCATTTTATCACCTCTATATATAGTATAGTAGAATTAAATGATGAAATCACACTTTCTTATAAGAAAGTTTGGTATAATGATGAAGGCAAGGAGATACAAATATGAAAACAATTGGTAAAGATGGTATTTTATTAAGACTCGCAAAGGATATGTATCCTGAGAGAGATGATTTATCTTCTATTGAAGTAAAAACATTATTTAATGATATTTGTCATAAATATATACAAAGAGAAGGCATCTATGATCTTCTTTCATGGCTAGAAGGTACTGACTTTTATAGTGCACCTGCAAGTACACGTTATCATGGAGATTATGAAGGTGGGTTATGTGATCATAGTCTTCATGTTTATTTCTGTTTTAGAAGTTATGTAAAGAAGCGTTGTGAACCAGGGTATCATTTATCTATGAGTGAAGAAAGTATAGCGTTATGTGCTTTATTTCATGATTTATGCAAGGTTGATATTTATAAGACGGAAATGCGTAATAAGAAGAATGCCCAGGGACAATGGGAACAAGTACCTTTCTATACAATAGAAGATGCATTCCCTGTAGGACATGGTTCTAAGAGTGTTTATATTATGAATCGCTATTTAAAGCTTACAGATATAGAAATAGCCGCTATTGCCTATCATATGGGCTTTAGTTATGGTGATGATGTAAGAACAGTAGGAAATGTATTTAGTCGTTTTCCTGAAGCTTTTGCGTTATCTACAGCAGATATGGAAGCCACTTATTTTGTAGAAAATGAACATTGGCCAAGATAAAGTGCTATAATATCATCCAAGGTGATATATATGAAAAAGAGTAAAATTAAAACAAATGCGTTAAGAATGCTTGATCGTGATAAGATTCCTTATGAGATCAAGACATATGAATATGATGAAGAACATTTGAGTGGTGAACATGTGGCATCACAAGTAGATATGGATGCAGGCGATATCTATAAAACACTTGTATTACATGAAGACCACGATTATTTAGTATGCTGTATTCCTGTATTAGAGGAAATAGACTTAAAGAAACTGGCTAAACTATCTGGACATAAGAAGGTAGAAATGCTTCATATGAAGGATTTACTTGGCCTCACAGGTTATATACGTGGGGGGTGTTCTCCTGTTGGCATGAAAAAGAAGTTTCCTACATATTTTGATGCCAGCATAGAAAAAGACCGTCCTATCGCTCTCTCAGCAGGTAAAAGAGGCTATCAGATGATTGTTTCATCAAAGGATATTACAACATATTGTGATGCAAAAATAGGGGATGTAGTGAGAGATCACTAACCCCCTTTTTATATATCTGTAAGTGCTTACTTAGGAGTTCTCGACAAAAACATATCGATATTCATAAATATAACTATTTGATTTAGATAAATATTTAAAACGTGAGTAAAAGTTATGAGAAAATAATGCAACTGTAGCGCTTTTTGTTTCTATAGGTTTTTGAAAATGGTATAATAAGAACAGGAGGTAACGCTTAAAAATGGATATTAATAAAAAATATGAGCAATGGTTAAATTATGAAGATATGGACGCTTCATTAAAGGCAGAACTTGCCGGAATGACAGAAGAACAGAAGGAAGATGCTTTCTATAAGAACCTTGAATTCGGTACAGCAGGTATGCGTGGTATTTTAGGTGCAGGTACAAACCGTATGAACATCTATACAGTTCGTAAAGCAAATATGGGATTTGCGAAATATGTGGCTAATTTACCAGAAGGTAAAGAACGTGGAGTCGCAATCAGCTATGATAACAGACATATGTCATATCGTTTTGCGATTGAATCTGCTAAGATTCTTGCAAAGTTTGGTATTAAGTCTTATATCATGGAATCTTTAAGACCTACTCCAGAATTATCTTTCGCAGTGCGTTATTTAAAATGTGCAGGTGGTATCATGATTACTGCTTCTCATAACCCTAAGGAATATAACGGTTATAAAGTATATGATGATACTGGTTGTCAGTTAATCCCTGAATGGGGCGATATCGTTGTTGATTATGTAAATGAAATCGATGATGAATTAGAAATTGAACAGATTAGTGATGAAGAAGCTTATCCATTCATTACATGGGTAGGAGAAGAAGTGGATGAAGCTTACTACAAAGCTGTAATGGGTATTGAAATCAATCCTGGACTAGATAAGTCTGATTTCAAGATTGTTTATTCACCACAGCATGGTGCAGATAACATCCCTGTAAGAACATGCTTAAAGAGATTAGGTTATGATATTGTGCCAGTACTTGCACAGTGTGCACCTGATCCAGATTATACAAATACAAAGTCTCCAAACCCAGAAGTGGATTCTTCTTATGAATTAGCTATTAAGCTTGCGAAAGAAGTAGATGCTGATGTAGTCGCAATTACAGACCCTGATGGTGATAGACTTGGTGTTGTTGCAAAGCATAATGGTGAATATGTATTAATGAGTGGTAACCAGAGTGCTGCTGTATATCTTGAATATATCTTATCTCAGAGAAAAGAGAAGGGTACATTACCTGATAATGCAGTTATGTACAATACTATTGTTACAAGTGATCTTGGTGAATTAGTTGCTAGAAACTATGGTGTTGATGTTGAAAAGACATTAACTGGATTCAAGTTCATTGGTGATAAGATCAGAAAGTATGAAAAGACACATGAAAAACAGTTCATCTTCGGTTATGAAGAAAGCTATGGCTGTGTTGTAGAAGACTTCGTAAGAGATAAAGATGCTGTACAGGCTGTATTACTTGCTGCTGAATGTGGTAACTACTATAAGAAGCAGGGTAAGGATCTTATTGATGTATTGAATGAATTATATGCTAAGTATGGTACGTTCAAGGAATCACAGATTGCTTTAGCTAAGGCTGGTGCTGCAGGTGCTGCACGTATCAAAGAAATGATGGATACTTTAAGAAAAGACAAGCCTACTGAAATTGGTGGCGTAAAGGTTGTATTAAGCGAAGATTATGCAACAAGTGAACGTTCTGATGGCACAACAATTGACTTACCAAAGTCAAATGTATTAAAGTATTATCTAGAAGATGGTTCTTGGATTGCTGCTAGACCTTCTGGTACAGAACCTAAGTGTAAATTCTATTTCTCAATTAAGGGTACAGATGCAAAGGATGCTGCTGATAAGACAGAAGTATTCCATAAAGCAATGATGGAATTAATTGGTGAATAACTCATATGGGGGCTCTATCTTCGATAGAGTCCTTTATTATTTGGAGGTGGAACATGTATAAATTATTAGTTGTAGAAGATGAAGTGCTTATTAGAGATATTATTAAGGAATATTTTGCGGCAAGAGACTATGAAGTGATTGAAGCAGTAGATGGTTATGATGCTTTGAATAAAGTGAATCAAGATATTGATATGGTTTTACTTGATATCATGATGCCAGGAATGGATGGATATGAAACATGTAAGAAGATTCGTGAACAATACGATATGCCTATTATTTTTATCAGCGCTTTGTCTGAAACTGATAATATGCTGGATGGTTATCATGTAGGAGCAGATGATTATATCACAAAGCCATTTAAGCCTTCTGTTTTATATGCGAAATGTCAGGCTATTTTAAATAGAAGCAAGAAGACAGAAAAAGAAGATAAAGAAATCATCTGGTTAGATGCAAGTAAACATTTAATGTATGTAGATGGTGAACCAGTCGCACTTCCCAATAAGGAATATTTATTAATGGAATTATTCTTAAATAATAAGAATCAGTTATTTACACGTTCTCAGATTTTAAATAAGGTCTGGGGCTATGATTATTATGGTGATGGACGTGCTGTAGATACTTATATTAAGAAGTTAAGAAAGAAACTGGGTGTACATTCACATCGTATTCAGACTATTATGAAGGCAGGTTATACATATACGGATGAAGAAGACTAAATGGTCTTTTGGACTTGTAAAGCGTACCTTCTTCTTGATGTTGTTTGTATTTGTGATTATTCTTGGACTTATGTCATTACAAGGCATTACAGAATACAAGGAACGTATTATTAGTTCTTCATATGATGCTTCATTGACTTCTGGCATACAGAATATATATCAGACACAGTATTCTTTAGATAATCCAGATATGACCAAGTATTTAAAGAATTACTATCTTACAAATGAGGGTATGTCTGCAATAGTGGATAGTGATAATAATATCAAGTCATTTATAAGTAGTGCTTCTTCGCATATTTCTCAATTGTGGATTCTTGACGATAGTACGAGTCAGAAAATCATGGTGGATATATCTGAAAATAATCTAGTAGAGAAAATCAATAAGTATATGATTGAACATCCTGATGAGAATTATGATGTAGTCATAGGTGATGCTAAGTCTCAAAAGAAACAATACTATATTAATGATGGTGAGAGAGAGGTTGAATATTATACATCAATGGATACAACAGATATTCATCCTGCGTATCTTGCGATTAATGGTAAGGTTTTATTAAATGGAACACACAAATCATTAAAGAAATATGAAGTATCCTGGTATATGTCAGAAAGATGCTTTTATGAAAGAAATGGTTCAAGTGGCGGAAGAGAGTTTACTGATTATAAGAAACTTAAGAAGGCATTAGAAAAACAGATCAAGAAGATTGATAGTATTGAATATGCAAAAGGATCTGATTATGTGCATTTTAAGAGTATTAATGTAAATGGTGGGACAATGACTATTGTGCTTTCAGAACTGAATCAGGAAATATCTCCAGTGTCAAATGTGAGTGGTGTAAAGGGTTATTTTGTATCAGCTAGCTTTATACCTAAATTGACTAAAAGGGCTGCAGTGAACTATTTTGAACATTCCTGGTATATTTATATTATTGTACTCTGGCTGAATATTGTGATTTCTATTGTAATCTCACATATGATTACAAAACCATTAAGACATGTATCAGAAGTTACAAATGAAATTGCGAAGAATGATTTCAGTGAGAAATTCTTGATTACACGTCATGATGAAATAGGGCAGTTGGAAAATAATATCAATATCATGAGTACGAACTTAGAGAATACAATCAATCAGCTGACTGAACAGCTTGAACATGTTCAAAGACTAGAACATACAAGAAAACAGTTTATTGCGAACTTTACTCATGAGATTAAAACACCTCTTGGTATTATTGCGGGGTATTCTGAATTATTAGAGGATGCCACAACGCAGGTTACAAGAGAGAAATATATTCATATCATTAATGAACAGATTGAACGTATTAATGGTATCGTACTTACAATGTTGGAATTATCTCGATTAGAATCAGGTAAGATAGAATTAAATAACTATCATGTTTCATTGCCAGAACTTGTAGAAGAAGTGATAGATGATTTTGAATATGAACTAGAAAAGAAGCAGCTTCATATTGTAAAAGAATATGAAGAAGTGGTTTTGGATTGTGATCCTATTCAGATAGAAAGGGTTATTAATAACCTGACATCTAATGCGATTAAGCATACAGATGAACAAGGTACGATTATATATCGTGTTACAAATCATCGTTTTGAAATAGAAAATGAAGGACAACATCTCTCTCAGGAAGAGATGGAATCCATCTGGGAAGCCTATATTTCTAAGGATCAGGGCGGAACAGGACTCGGTCTTCCTATTGTAAAAGCGATATTAGAGAGACATAGTTATCATTTTGGAGTAGAAAATACAGAAAAAGGTGTTCTATTCTACTTTGAATATTGATATAATAAGGCAAGTAGGGAATGGGTGATCTTATGAAACTAAAAAGAGTACAGTTTTTTATGTCTAAACAAAGTTATCTGGCTAGTCTCCTTGCGATTGCAGCATTAGTCTGTTATTTCATAGGTTACGCCTCAATTGCGATTATTCTGACTATCGCGATTATTATTTGTTTAGTTATTTATTTTATTCTTGGTCTCGTTTATTGGAGATGCCCTTATTGTCATAACTATCTTCCTACGAAAGATGCAGGTAGTTTAACAGTGTGTCCCCATTGCCAAAAAGAATTATTTAGAGATGAAGAAAACAATACTGTAGAAAAATAAAAGGCTGATATCGCTTATGTGATATCAGTCTTTTTTCTATAAGTAAATTGCTTTATTGATGTGAAGATAGTAGACAATAGGCTGTACATCTGTATGGAATACTTCTTTAAGTACTTTTGAGTAATAAGACAACTGCGTACGGTGGAGCTCTTTAAGCACTTCTTCGCTGTTGTCTTTTGATACTTTATCTGTCTTATAGTCTAGTACATAAACTTTATTGTCTTTAATAAAGACTAAGTCAAATATACCATTGATGATGAGTCCATTCTCATCTTTGTATCTAAATTGTTTTTCCTGGTAAATTTGATCTGCATCTTTAATCAATTGATATGTATCACTATTGATAAAATCATTGATATGAGGAAGATAGTTATTTAAGACCTTGAGTCCTTCCTCATCAAACATCTGATTACTATAAAGTGATTGAATCAATTCCTGTGGATTATCTTCTTTAAAATTGAAATAACTTAATAAGTTATGGACCAATGTTCCTCTATCTGTGGCTAGATAGTGTGTTCCTTCATTACTAAAATCAAAATGTGTTTCATCATTCTTCACTTCTTCCATACTTGTTACCGCAATGCTGCGTGGTTCAGTAGGATAAGGATATTCAAAATCATAATACTTCTTATAAGCGCGATATTGGTTGTCCGCTTTTATTTTCGCATAAGGTGGAATACGTTGTACTGTTTCACTACTATCTAGTATTGTGCAATGGAAACGTGCTAGCTGAGTATCTTTATTCTCTAGTTCTTTAAAAGAAGAACGATCTAATGAAAGATAAGGTCTGATTTCAGGAATTAGTATCTTTATATCATTTTGGAAGTCCTTATGTCTTAATAAAGCCATAAGAACCCAGCTTAAATAATTGTTTGTAGAACGCATGGCAAGATTATATACAACACCCTGACCCTTCTTTAGAGTAGGGTCTGTATCATTGGCCTGTACCTGACGGGCAATAGAAATGATTTCTTCTTCATCCTTGATTGTACCGGTTAAGATGAGTTTCTTTTCTGCACGTGTTAAGGCAACATAAAGAATACGCATTTCTTCATTCACTGTTTCTTGACGAATGAACATCTTCAACATTTTTGAATAAGGATGCTCATACTTACATACAATATTTCCAAATGGAGATTCTTCTAGCTTACATACACTTCCGGCCACTCCATCATGCTGAGAAATAATAATTTCGGCTTTCTCATCTGATGAATTGAACTTCTTCTGCATGGCACTTACAAATACAACAGGGAACTGTAACCCTTTAGACTTATGAATAGTCATGAATTCTACAGCATCATTTTCATCACTCGCAATAAATCCAGGGGCCTGGCTAGAAGAAGAATCTAATAATTCTAGGTAATCCTTTAAATAAGGATATTCTTCATTTGTGCGGAATGTTTCTAATAGAATATCTAAGTTTGCGCTACGTTGTTCACCATTCATTAATTGGGATACAAAAGCCTGATATCCTGTTTCTTTTAAACACTTCTTTAATGTTTCATAAGGTGATGATGTCATGGCAGTATTTCTTAAATCATTGAACACATCTAAGAAATGAAGTACCTTCTTATTTGTATGATGTGTGAGGTTGATGTAAAGAGGATCATCTGCATCTCTTATATCTAATAACTCATTCTCAGTAAAATGAGAGAATAAGAAATTATTATGTAATACAGATAACATCGCAATATCATCATATGGATTAACCAAAGCCTTTAATAATGTCATCATACTAATGACTTCATTAGACTCAAACAAACCACTTGATAAAGTAATATTTGCAGGAATATGATAACGTTCAAAAACCTTCTTATAAGTAATAAATTCAGTCGTAGAACGCATGAGTACCGCAAAATCATGATATTTATAATCCTTCAGTTTTTTCATGCTGATGATTTTCTGGGCAATCATATGTGCTTCCACTTCAGATTTTGTATATTCTTCCTGATTCTTATAAAGAGAAATAAGTATGTCTGTATCAAAATCATGATTCTTCTCTAGTTCAGGAAGTGTTGTACCTTTTGCATCAAAATCATATCTTAAAATCGCATTATCACCATGGATATACTCTAATCCGCCTACAGAACTATCCATAATACAATCAAAAATATAATTGACACTATCTAATACAACTTTTTCAGAACGATAGTTATACTTTAAATCAATACGAATATTTGTATCATATTCTGTCATCTCTTCTAGTTTAGTGAATGTATCAAACTTGTGCTGGAAGATTGAGGGATCGGCCTGTCTAAAACGATAAATAGATTGCTTCATATCACCTACCATAAACATTGGAATTTGTTCATCATAGTTTGCAATCTTTAAGACAAGGTTCTCCTGTATCTGGTTGGTGTCCTGATATTCATCCACCATGATTTCTTTTAATGTATGATTCAATCTTTCTACAACAGGAAGATCAGGTTGCAACAGTTTTGTTGCATATTCTTCTAGATCATGGAAGTCTAATTCATTTCTAGCCTTCTTTGCCTCGCTATAAGCCTGATTAAACTGATCTAACAGCCCGTTTTTACCAAGTAAATAATAAATATCTATGTAAGAATAAGTGAGATACTCAGAGAATTTATCTGTAAAAGAGAAATACTTCTTTAATTTTTTGAGAGGTTCAGTGACATCAGCCTTCAATTTTGTATATTGTTTCTTAACAGAATCATCCACACCAAGTTCATTCCACTTGATAGATGACATTTCTATTTTATGTGATACGCGTCCGTCTAGTGTAGTATAAGACATTGGTGTATCTAATGCCTTGTATAAATCAGAATAATAATCATATAATGCAGTGGCAGGTGCAGGATGTTTCGCATTTTCATCTGCTTCAAAGAAATAAGTAATATCATGTTTTTCACAAAAACGATAGAGAATATTATAAGCACTCAAACTTTTAAGACAGCAGTCTTGATACAATTTTGCCATGCCTTCTAGAATCGGCTTTTTTCCAAAAAATTTAGATTTATAATATTTCTCATGTACTTGATTAAGGAACTGATGGAAGTCCACAAAAGAATTGGTGATGTTCTGGAAGTCTATTAAAGTCTTCTTTAAATCATCAAAGTTATTTTTTGTGTTATGACGAGATGCATAATCCTGAAAACGTGGATCTTTGACCCACTTCTCTAAACATTGATCTAGTACTTGATCTTTGATTAAATCAGGTGAAGGATTGACTTTAAATCCTGGCATGATACCAATCAAATAGCCATATTTCTCTAAGAGAGTCTTACAGAAACTATCAAATGTTGTGATATAGGCATGAGGTAATAATTGAATCTGTTTTTGAATGTGTCTCAATGTTTCTTCATCATGATTGGCCATGGCTTCTTCATGTAAAGACACATTCAATCTTTGTTTCATTTCATTGCCTGCGGCTTTAGTAAAAGTTAATACTAGAAATTGATCCATTGAATAATGATCATTCACAATCAAACTGATTAAACGGGCTACAAGAATTCTTGTCTTTCCTGAACCGGCAGGAGCACTGACAAGAATAGTCTTTCCTCTTAAATCAATCGCGGCCTGCTGTTCTTTATTATATTTAGGCATTCTCATCATCTCCTTTTAGTTTCTTATACATATCTTTTGAAATTATTCTATTATCGTTCTCAAATACATCAAATAAACATACTGACTTATATGGGCAGTAGTTACATGGATATACCTTAAAGTCATTAGATGGCTGTGCACCTTCCATTAAAGTAGGTTGGATAGGAATTAAGCCATCATGAATCTTTTTATACAGTTTAGAAATATGATTTTCAACATTCTCCATAATTGAATCTAATTCATCAGGAGAAATGACTTTTGCGCCATTATAGTATTCTCCAGATTTCTTAACTCTGATAGGAGTTACAAGATCAGGGAAGTCACCAAGAGCCTTTACAGATTTAGTTGATCCATCATCCACCATATAGCCTTCCATACGATATTCTTTTAATATCTCCCTTTGAATACTAGTACCCCATGAGTCATCCTCACGTGCAAGCATACGTTTCTTCATATTAAAGTACAACATACCTGCACGATCCTTATTCTCCTGTTTACATAACATATCTAGATAAACAAGCATCTGAATATTAAATCCCTGTATCGCAAGATTGAAATCAATCTCTTTCTTACTTGACTTATAATCTACAATACGTACCATATTCTCGTATTCATCCACTCTATCAATAATACCTGAAAAAGGAACGCCTCCAATTTCACCAGATATTTCTTTTTCTTTTGCGACAGGCACATACTTACCGTATTTTAACTGCTTCTGAATAATTTTAATTGTCATCTTCATATCTTCAATGAGATTATCAATAAAATATTGGTTCATTGGATGATCATCATATTTCTCTTTCAGATTCTCTTCTATATAATGTTTTGCTTCTTGATCTACAAGAGATCCATCATCAAGACATTTCTCCATTAAATAATGACATAAAGAACCAAGTTCACTTGATTGTAAAGTATCTTCTCTCTTTTCTGTAATCTTTAATCCATATTTAATGTAATAAGAGAAAGGACATTTATTATATGTCTCTAAACGAGATACACTGACCCCTCTTCCGAGCTTATTTGTATCTTTAATAAACTCAGGCTGGTTACTTGTCATTT
Source organism: Catenibacterium sp. UBA627 (assembly GCF_002299355.1). Classification (NCBI taxonomy): domain Bacteria; kingdom Bacillati; phylum Bacillota; class Erysipelotrichia; order Erysipelotrichales; family Coprobacillaceae; genus Catenibacterium; species Catenibacterium sp. UBA627. Next base: position 1,935 of record NZ_DBPF01000036.1, on the reverse strand, counting down.
TATAATGATCAATCAATCGATTAATAGGATCTTCATCTATACGTGATTGATTTAAATATAGGTTATTCTTGATGAGATTCAATGAAGGATTGATATATTCTAATTCAAAGAGATCACTCAAACGTGACATAAGAATAGAAGGAATCAATTCGTTGGCAGCCATATTCTTCTTACTATAAGAGAATGTATAAGATAAATAAGGATTTAAAAGAACCTGTATAATACGCTTATAATGTGCCTGTAACTGTTCATCTAATAATAGAGGATGAGGATTAAATTGTTTATAGTCCTCCTCCATTAAGAATCCTTTATCACTGATTTCTAAAGGTAGGAATGTTTCATTGATTCCTGTTAAATAAATATGTTTAGGTGAAGCAGTCAATCCCTTTTCAAGTGAAGTCACAATAACACCTGTCTTATTTGTAACTCTATTACCTGGAATAATGCATTGAAGGAATAAATCAAACTCTTCAGGACTAATTTCATCATCACATTGATAAGCATCAAGAGTTTTAATCATAGAGGCACTGATATCCTGTTTTTGAAGGAACTGAATAATTTCCTTAAAAGTATGTCCAATACACTCTGATAATGATCGAGACATTTTACGATAATCACTATTATAATGACATGCTACATTTTGTGATAATGTGGCAGGAATATTGAGTTCATCAAAACATACTGTGAGATAATCTGAGTAGCTTGCTTGATTGGTAATAATCATAAAGTCTTCATAGTGCAGCTGCTCATTCACAATACGTGATTTAATATCACAGGCAATCTTCATACATTCCTGCATAGGGTGCCCACCACTCATTACACGTCCTCTCGCTACTTTATGTACATCACTATTATCAAATAAGTGATGAATAATAGACTCTTCATATTCATTTAATACTTCATCTGCATCTGTCATTTCTAGTAATGTGACAGGAACATAATTGTCTATCTTATTAAATAATTTTTTGGATGCAATGTGAGGATAATCATCACTCATAATATAAAGAGGTGTCTTTAACGAATCGTCTATTAAATCCTCTACCATCTCTTCAATTGTCCAATATCCTCCAGTAATAAGAGAATTAATTGTATATAAATCTTCACACTTCTTATTTAATAAAGTATCTTCGAAAAACTGATCGAGAGTTATGTTATTTCTATGAATCTTTTTAAGTGTAGAAATCAATTCAAGAATCATCTCATAAGAATTAGAACTAAATTGTATTGTATTAAATGTATGACAAGAAAGAATATGACGCATCATAAAAACAAGATCTGCCTGTGAATAAATATGACGGGCAAACTGTTTATGTGAAATCAAAATCTTATCTATATATTGTTTAAGTGTTAGAACTTCTATATCAAATAAACAGGAACACTTATTCAAGAATAGATCTTCTACATATTCTGTATTCTCTGTAATGATATAAGCAGGTCCCTGCAGTTTGTCTGCCAATTCATTGAGTTTTTTATTGAGGTGCATCCCTTTAATAATCTGCATAATGATTCTCCTTCATTTGTACTTTAGTACTATTATATCATTGCATCTAAAATCACGCATTAAGTTAAGCTTCTATAACACCTATATAATGGAGTTAGTGAACTACCTCGACTTAATACTCCGTATTTGAAGTCAAGGCTTCTAGGATGCTTATGCATCCGTTTAAGAAGATTGATA